>CAZEOC010000590.1:0-2086 GCA_964513525.1 uncultured Saprospiraceae bacterium
CACAACATGTAAAGAGAGATTGCCATTAGGAAGCGTCTGCCTCCATTTTAGTAATCATTTCCTCTAGGCTCATTTCCATAAACCCTAAGAATTGCGCTTCAGTCATTTGTGGGTTTTGCATAAAAGCTTCGTAATCAGACCAGAATACAAGCATAGATTTATTATATCCCAAGTCCACAATTTTCATATTATTTACTAGTCCCTTTAATGGAACGCCCTCGGTAACTGCATAAGTAAGTAAACGATTATCATCGTCATAACCAAGAATCTTTTCTTTGAAATACCCTTTGCCGTCAGGCGATGTACAGACTCGTTCTCCTCCAACTCCTTTATTGCCCGTAAATACTACTTTAGCAATATTGGAAGAATATTTATCAACATTATCCAGCTCTCGTATGATTTCCCAAATGGCATCTGCTGAACTATTAATAATTTTAGTATGCGTGAATTTTGCATCAGCACCTTGTGCTAATACTTGGTTAGAATTGAATCCTATTAAGAATAGAATTAGTGCAAAAATCGAATGTTTGATATTCATTTTTGTTAATTTAAATGATTAATAAATGAGAAAATTAATTCTGTGAAAAAAAGTCAAGCCGCCATTGCTGGACTCTTTGATATTTCTTTCATTTTTCGTGGACTCGGTTTGCCAGTTTCTACGAAATGCTTAAAATCTTCTATAGCAAAACCAATCAATTTATTCATTTGCATTTTCATCATTGGTTTCATTATAAAGCCCATTAAACCCTTAGTTTTCAAATTGAAATCAATATTTACCCTAGTTGCATTTTCATGCGGTGTTAATGTCCATCTATTGATAGCTGTATCAATGAAAAAAGGGAATCCTTCTATCACTTCATATTCGAGGATGTATCGCTTCGAGTCGAAGATTTTAACAACTTCTTTAATTTTTCCTTGAGTAGTATCACATGCTCGATTACTACAGGTAGCCCCTTCCAGTTGAGCTTTTCCATACGCATTACTATGATTAAGCCCACTTGCCCATTTATAAGCCTCGCCAAATTGATTCCCCAACACTTCCCATGCTTCTTCTATGTTTTTATTCACTAAGATTTCTTTTTTAATATTCATTAATTTTAATTTTTGATTAGAAAAAGTCGATTTGCATTCCTTAGATACAAAAGTTGAGAAGGTGTTACAGAATGGAAATAAAAAAACCACATCCTGAAGAAGAATGTGGTTACTTTTAAGTTAATATCTTGGTTCAATTAATTGAAATTAAAGTATTTCATTAATTGATTATCATTTAATATTTTATCTACAATTGTTTTAGCATCAAATTTATCTCTGGCGGGTAAATCTCGGAATAGGTGTGCATGTTTTTCGTCCACAGCATCAGCTGAGGCTTCATAATTTTGAGAAACATAATCAGCGATTTTCTTTTTATATCCAATATTGAAGAATTTTTTATCTTCTGTTAAATATCCTTTCTGATGCATCGTTTTTGCCTTCTTAGCACAACGACAAGGATTTTCAGGATTAACCAAACCACATTTTTGTTTCATGAAATTATATAGGTCTTTCCTCGCTCGGTGTAGTTTTACACGAAAATTTTGTTTTGTGATATTAAATATTTCAGCTCCAATAGTATGGTTTACCCCAAATGTTTCCCCAATAATATAAACTAGTCTTTGTTCCCGATTCAGACACATCAACATACCAGAAAGGCATCTGTAACGCAATTCTTTAATTAATTCTTCTAATTCCAATTCTTCCTTAAGATTAATATCTGTATTAGGAATGGCATCCAATCTTTTTCCTTGTGCTTTAAAATCAGAAAATGATTTCTCTCCTTTCCGCCTTTTAGTTTGCAAGAATTCGTTAACTACAATTCGGTAAAGCCAAGTACGGAAATTACTTTTAAAATTAAATTTAGACAAATTTATAACTACTTTAAGTAAAGTTTCTTGAGTTAAATCCATTGCATCATGAGCATCAAAAGTCATTTTCCATGCTACATTATAAATAAAGGGTTGATGTAATTGGATTAATTCATTAATGGATTTTCGGTCTCCAGCTAAAGATTTTCTAACTAGTTCTTGGTTTGTAGTTTCTGAATAATCAG
>CAZEOC010000591.1:0-2079 GCA_964513525.1 uncultured Saprospiraceae bacterium
TTTTGAAAACGAACAGTGTACAATAAAGCCCCATCGTTTATAAAATTGGTATCAATTGTTGAACTTGGCAAAACTTGTTTGTCATTCGGATCATAAGAACCTGTAACGAGTTGGCTATGTAAAAATATGTTGTTCGCTGGAGTTGTATCTGAAACTATTGGATACACTGTGGCTGTTGCTAACATATCTGTTGCTAGTAAATTAAGGTCAACAGGTATATTACAATCTACTCTCAATACACGACTTTCTCCAATTTGTAAATTATTATAATTCCATGAAATCGTTGTTCCTGCGATAGTTCCTAATGGAACTGAAGTTAAATAAGCCAAAGTATCATCTATATTTAAATCTACTTGACCACTCATCACTTTTGTACCAACATTTCGATAAGTTACAAAATACGACATATCAAATCCTGGTCGAATAGCTGTTGAAGTAACAAAAATCTCCAAATCTTGAACATCATCTAGTGATTTTAATCCAAATTTCAAACCAGAGACACTTTCATAATTATTATTAAAAGTGATCGTTGTATCCGTAGTTGTGTGTATCCAATATTGCGGCACAACTGGACGAACATTGTAAGTATTCTTAAATACAGAATGAGAGAAACCACCTAAAGCATTGGTCGATTTATAAATATTATTATCAAAATTAACTAGTGCATTAGGTAAACCTACTTCAAAAGAATCTAGCATTCCATTGGAATTATCATCGAAAAAGACCATTCCTTCAATTAAATTAGTCCCACCAGAGTTACTTAATTTTGTAATAAAACCAATATCTTGATTAGGATAATTGGAATATCCTTGAATAGTTGTGTTATTAAAAATAGCTTCGCCATCAACGCCGCCATGCCTCACACTTCCATATAAAACAATATCTTCTGGAGAAATAGCTAATCCTTGTGGCTTAGTATTATGTCCTGCCACCGTTTTAACCCAAATAATATTTCCTTTAGGTGTCAGTTTAACAACAGCAATCGTAACTCCATCATTAGGTACATTAATTTGATAGTTTCCAATCCATTGATTACTCGATACTGCAACCGCTACATAAACATAACCTCCTGGATCTACCTTTATATAATTAGCATAATCAGTTCCATTATTCGTAACGCCTCCAACTATCGTAGACCATATACTTTGCATACCATAATTAAATCTAGTGGCAAAGAATTCTGTATTATTAGGATTACTAGATTGAATCGTACTATTAGTATCTATTCTCACACTATTTATGACTCTTCCTAAAGCATACAAATCACCAGCACTACTCAGATCTATTCCTGTGATTGATAAATCTTCTGTCTCGAATTGTTCTATCCATAAGACATTCGCTGAACTATCTTGTTTGATAATTTTAGAAGAAGCAGGCGTCTGCCAGTACCATGGAAATGTTACAGGTAAAGGTGTAAAAGAGAAATTGCCAATTGTAAAAGGTGTACCTTTTCCGTCAATATCTAATATATAACTTTCGCCTTGATTATTCGTTTTTAAATGATAAGCGTCTAATGGCGCGAGAGTAGGATGTTGATACAAAATAGCTCCTGTGTTAGCTTCCAATTCTGTGTAATAAAATCGATCATTACCACCTACTCGAAGTTTATCATTGTATAAATCAAGTGAATAAAGTCTAGAGAAATTTGTTGGTGATGATATAGTAGGAAGCATTCTGCTCCAGTCTAGCGTTCCATCGCTTTTAATTTTCAAAACAAAAGCTTGTTCATTACCAACTGAACCTGCAATGGTGTTTCCATCAAAAATAATACTTCCTGTTATTGATCCATATCCAGCTAAATAGCAATCTCCTTTTTCATCTACTAATAATGCGCCTGGATATGGGCCAATTCCTGATGATGTATTTACTATACTTTTCACCCATATAGGAACGCCATTTTTATCCATTTTAGCAATAAAAGTCGTCACTGTAGAAAGAGATGGAGAAATTGTAAAGGTAGTATCTCCTATTGCGACAGTAGTACCATTAAATTCACCCATAATGAAGATATTTCCTGCGGTATCTAACTCGATGAATTCTTTTGCAGAACCTAATATATAGTGTCCGTTTTGTCCAATT
>CAZEOC010000592.1:0-2077 GCA_964513525.1 uncultured Saprospiraceae bacterium
CATCATTATCGTAATCAATCCAAGTTGCACCGTGTGCATAACCATTATCATTTACAATCGGATCATTATAAATTCTTGTAAAACTTGTTCCGTTTTCATTACGGTATAAGAAGTTACCATAACCAATATTGTTGGCAACAAATAAATCTAAATCACCATCATTATCATAATCTCCCCAAGTACCTGTTGTTGAATTTGCTAAATCATTACCGAATAAGTTTGCACTTTTTTCTGTAAATGTTCCGTCACCATTATTATGGTATAAAATATTAGCTTCATCAGCATCGTAATTAGCGATGAATAAATCTGGATAACAATCATTATTATAATCTCCCCAAGCTACCGACCAAGTATTTGCTTCTGGTGTAACAATATTTCCTGGTAAAGTAATATCAGAACAAATTACAACTCCAGTTGCTTGTGTCGCTTGTTGAAATTCACCTTCGAAAGTTCCTGAAATAATTGTTTCCGCTGTTAATAAGGTTCTGTTGGTAATTAATGAACCATCATAACGATTGATTGATAAGGTTAATGCTGTTATTACTTGATAAGTATTAGCAGGTGAAAAGTTCGGTAAATTGCTAAATGTAATAGTTGTTGTTCCATTAGTAGCGTTGATACTTAATGCACCACTATATGTTTGACCAGTTGTAATATTTTCTAAATTAGAATATAAGACAACTGCACCATCTGGTACAATTACTTCAACTGAAGGATTAACTAAACTATATTGCGTATTATTAAACACCAATTGATTTTGTACAATTGCAGTATCATTAATATCAAAACAATCATTTTGGAAACCAAAATCTGGATCTGTTACTTCACCGCCAATCTCAAAATCAACTGTTTTAGATGTACCAAAATATGCCATCCAATTATCATTAAAATTGGTATTGTAAACAGAAACTGAATTATCTGAAGTCACCAATAAATATGGACGTTCAGAACCTGATGTAGGATCACCATCTCCATTATAAATTGATTGCCATTCGGCTAAATCTAAAGCACAGTCAATATATCGACCTGGTAAAATAGTATAAGACCTACTGATAACTTGACCATTAGTTTCGGCATCCACAATAGTAACATTTGCAGTATCTTTTGAAAATACGTATAAGTGTGTAGATTGTGTTAAGTCATTTGTTCCTGTGAAAGGATTGATAACATCATGTTCACTACCTGGAGGTGCCATATAAGCTAAAAATTCTGTTCCGGCAGCATAACCATCTCTTGAACTCATCATGGAACCGATATCAGAAGTTCCAGGGTTTCCTGTTTCTAACCAAGCTGCTTCAAAAACAGATACAGATTTACCAGCGGTACAAGTGACTCGAAAAACTTTATCTATATTTCCTGTATTTGTAGAACTTGCAACCCAGTCACCAGGTTCTAAATTATTTAAAGTCCAAGAATCGATATTTATCCAGTTTCCATTATCATAATAATCTAAGCTAACTGAATTGGCAGCATCCCATGAAACTATTCTTACTTCTTGTTGATTTGCTTGTTGAGAATGCACTGTGAAGTAAAATAAATCACCTGAAGAAGAACCATTATCAGATGGAACATATCCACCTCCATCTTTAGAATTTCCACTCAAAGCACCATATTGTACTGTAATTGGTTTATTTGATTCAATCAAATAAGTTCCACCAGATTCCATTATGTTTATTCCATCACTGTATTCAAAAATAATATCTTCTCCAATATCTAAAGTTCGTTGATTTAGAATTGTAGTAGTATCAATATTTACCTGAGTATAACCAGTTGTCGTTTTTAAAACAGTATGAATTGCTTTAACAGTAACTGTTGTTGAGTTTTCATATGCATATAAATTCAAATCTCTATTAGAACCAGTAATTTGAGGTGCATAAACAATAAAACGTTGACCTTTTGAGGTCTTGTTTGTTGCTGGAACCCAATCATGTTGCCAATCTGAATCTGTAGATTGAGAAGCTAAAATTAATTTATCAGAAGTCACAATGAAATAATCTCCATCATGTTTTCCGCCAATATCATCATTAACTCCATTATCCTTTAAATATAAAATATAAGATTGTCCAGCCATTAAAAC
>CAZEOC010000593.1:0-2075 GCA_964513525.1 uncultured Saprospiraceae bacterium
GATTGGCAATATTTGGATTGCTTAAGCCGAAGCTTGGACTCCAGTTATAAGTCGCACCACCACTTGCCGCTAATTGAACCGTACCACCTGCACAAGTTGTTTGGTCTGGACCTGCTGTAATTCCTGTTCCTTCATTCACGAAGACCACTACTAAATCACTAGCAGAACAACCAAAGGCATCTGTTCCAGTTACGGTATAAGTCGTCGTTACACTTGGAGAAGCATTTGGCGCTGGAGAATTTGGGTTATCCAAACCAGTTGCTGGACTCCATACCCAACTTGTACCACCATTTACCGTCAATCTCACACTTCCTCCGTTACAGATATATTTATCTGGACAACCTACCACCGTTGGCCCATCACTAACCGTCACGGTTGTACAAGCTGTTCCTGTACATCCTTGTGCGCTAATCGTGGTCACACAATAAGTCGTCGTTTGTGTTGGGTTCGCTATTGGGTTCGCAATATTTGGATTGCTTAAGCCTGTTGCTGGACTCCAACTGTAAGTTATTCCACCTGTTGCATTTAATGCTACTGGTTGACCGCCACATGTAGATACATTTGGACTGATGCCTACATTTATATTATCATTTACCGTAATCGTTACTTGATCAGTACTTGTACAGCCTTGTGCATCAAAACAAGTTACGGTATAAGTCGTCGTCTGATTCACGGTTGCTACTGGATTGGCAATATTTGGATTGCTTAAGCCAATTGCTGGACTCCATACACAATTAGTTCCACCCGTTACATTCAAGAAGACCGTTGACCCGCTACAAACTGTTTGGTCTGGGCCAGCATTCACTGCTGGGCCATTGCCTCCTACAGCGACCGTTACCTGATCCGTTGCTATACAATTCTTCGCATCAATTACAGTTACGGTATAAGTCGTCGTTACAGTTGGACTAGCTATTGGATTGGCAATGGTTGGATTGCTTAATCCTGTTGCTGGACTCCAACTATAAGTCACCCCACCTGTTGCATTTAAGAAGGCGGTAGAACCACTACATATTGTTTGGTCTACTCCTGCATTGGCAGTTGCTCCGTCAGGATCACATGGATCATTTGGATTACTACCAAGCTGAGCTTCCTGTGCATCTGAGTAACCATCACCATCAGAATCACATGCCCCATTAACCGTTACTGTTACTTGGTCAGTTGCCGTACAACCTTCTGCGGTAGTTACGCTTACGGTATAAGTCGTCGTCGTTATTGGATTCGCAATTGGATTTGCAATGGTTGCATTGCTTAAGCCTGTTGCTGGACTCCATATATAATTCGCACCACCACTCGCATTTAAGAAGGCGGATGCACCGTTACAAATCGTTTGGTCTGCTCCTGCATTTACTACTGGATTATTATGAACGGTAACAGTTACTTCATCTGTCACTACACAATTATCAACGGTTCTTACACTTACCGTATAAGTTGTTGTTGAATTTGGAGAAGCTACTGGGTTCGCAATCGTTGGATTGTTTAAACCCGTTGCTGGACTCCAGATATAACTGACACCACCTGTCGCATTTAAGAAGGCGGATGCACCATTACAAATCGTTTGGTCCGTTCCAGCATTGGCAACTACATTATCATTAACCGAAATGGTCACTTCATCCGTTGCCGTACAACCGTCCGCATTCGTAGCTGTTACGGTATAAGTCGTTGTCGCTGTAACTGTTGCTGTTGGATTCGCAATGTTTGGATTATTTAATCCCGTTGTTGGGCTCCATACATAACTGACACCACCTGTCGCATTTAAGAAGGCTGCTGTACCGCTACAAACTGTTTGGTCTGCCCCTGCATTGGCTGCAATAAATCCATTTACACTAACGGTTACTTGATCCGTACCGATACAACCATCTAAGTTAGTCACCGTTACGGTATATGTCGTGGTAGAATTCGGACTAGCTGTTGGGTTCGCAACATTTGGATTATCTAATCCAATAGTTGGATTCCAACTGTAAACCACACCTCCACTCGCATTTAATTGAGTACTTGCGCCTACACAAATCGTCGCATCTGCTCCAGCATTTGCCTGAGCATTTCCACCTACTACTACGGTTACTTCATCCGTTGCA
>CAZEOC010000594.1:0-799 GCA_964513525.1 uncultured Saprospiraceae bacterium
GCGGGCCGCGGGTGGGACTGTCCCGGTTTGGTACATGTCGTGGTACGGGGCTGGCACGATATAGGGCCAATGCGGTTTGATGTAGCTGACATGCGCGCACCACGGGCCTTTGGCCTGATCGATAAAGCGGATCGCCTCGGACGTCAGCCAAGGGGTTTCGCTGTCGGCCTCGCGGACGTTTGCAGCTTTGTCGGTGTTGGCGAGGAACCAACCCGAGGCAATGTCTTCGCCGTCAACACTCGCGTTGGCATAGTCGGCCCAGGGGTTGGTGCCGTCGTAGCCCTGTGACTTGAGGTATTCGTTATAGGGGCTTCTTCTTTCGTCATAAAACCCATCCGGCCCTTCAGCCCAGAGACCATCGTCGCGGACCCAAACATCAAACCCGCATTCGGCCTGACGCACCCCGATGACGCTATCGGGTTCCAGTCCAAGGCGCTGCATCCCTTCGGCATCGGCGCGCATATGGGTTTTGCCGATCAACCAGCAGTCCATTCCAGCCGCTCGCAGATGGTCGCCCATGGTCCATTCGCCGACGCGCAGAGGGAACCCATTCCACGCGGCACCGTGGGAGGACACGTAACGCCCGGTGTAAAAGCTCATCCTACCTGCGCCACAGATGGGCGACTGTGTGTAGGCGTTGGTGAACCGCACCCCCATCGAGGCCACGCGGTCGAAGTTCGGGGTCTCTAGATGTGGATGGCCCGCGCAGCTTAGGTAATCAAAGCGCAGTTGGTCGTACATGATGAAGAGAATGTTCATGGATGCCCCTTAACGTTTGCGACAGACTAACGACCGCGCC
>CAZEOC010000594.1:809-1099 GCA_964513525.1 uncultured Saprospiraceae bacterium
GAGTGGCAATCCGCCAACGGCCCGGCGGGGGGTTGCTTGAGTCCGATCTGGCGGTTTTTTCCTGCGCGGATGGGCAAAAGAACGCCGCCCAAACGGGGCTGGTTGCGCCTGAAACTGCGCAGATTCTTTGGGTATCAAATGAGCACATTGAAAAATCACTGACCGGACCAAGGGTGACAGCACCGTCATTTTCGATCCGCTTACGGGGAGGGTTTTTCAATGGAGAACACCAACTACACGGTTGGCTTTACCGACAACACCACCATCCAAATCCGATTTGAACTGGGCGA
>CAZEOC010000594.1:1109-2065 GCA_964513525.1 uncultured Saprospiraceae bacterium
CGACATTGTTGATCGGGCCCAAACGACAGATGTGCCAGAAGGCATCACCACCGACGAAGAAGGATTCGTCTACGACAATGGTTGGGTGGGCCGGCAAACAGGCGCGAATGGTGAGTATTTTCAGTACTATGATGACTATCATGCATCTGCCATAGACCCGGTCTTTGACTTTGATCCCACCGTCGCATTGGCCGAGGCTCCGGCGGATGATGTAGGGCGCTGGACGGTTCGGGTCAACGGAGAAGAGGTGGCGCTGGGCGGTGTGTCGCGCAAGGCCAACATCCTT
The DNA here is from genome assembly GCA_964513525.1 of uncultured Saprospiraceae bacterium. Lineage (GTDB taxonomy): Bacteria > Bacteroidota > Bacteroidia > Chitinophagales > Saprospiraceae > CAWVWD01. The sequence continues at coordinate 1,396 of CAZEOC010000594.1, forward strand.
CAGACGGCAGAAACAGCGCAATACAACTTTGAGTTTCGCACGGCACAGAATGTGTTTTTGGAGCTGGACCGACCGCTCGCCGAGGGTGACACAATTGAAATCACTTTTGATGACCCGGTGTTTGAAACCATCACAAGCACCTTTGACCCCGCCGCGACGATATCAGAGGCGGTACACGTTAATTTGACCGGCTATGACCCTGACGACGCATTCAAAAAGGCATTACTATCAAGCTGGAACGGCTGGACTGTTGACCCCGGCACCGAAGCCGGTGGTGTCGCCGTGGCACAGGAATATCAGCCGGGCATGACGTTTGAGCTGATCAACGCCGAGACCGGTCAGGTCGTAAAGACCGGAGACGTCACGATGGCGCAAGCTGTCAGCGACCCGAACAATTTCTGGAACAACTTTCAGCGCACGGATGTTTGGGAAATGGATTTCTCGGACGTGACGACTGTGGGTGACTATTACGTGGCTGTTGATGGTGTTGGTATCTCTCAGACCTTTTCTATTGGAGAGTCGCACTGGCAGGACATTTTCGAGACGTCATTCTCGGGCTTTTACCATCAGCGCAGCGGCATCGCGCTGGAGCAACCCTATACGGATTTTGTGCGGCCAGCATCACTGGTTCCGGGCGATGGGCTGGTGGTAGAGCGGTCAACACTGCGGA
>CAZEOC010000595.1:0-2060 GCA_964513525.1 uncultured Saprospiraceae bacterium
CTGTTACAGCATCTATATAGATCCTATCGGCATTGGCAGATGCATCACACTGAAATCTAAATCGAGCTGATGATGACATAGTATAGTCGTTGGCAAGTATAGGAACTGTTGCTGTGTAAAACTGATTATTTTGGAAGCTGCTACCACTTACGAAGTTAGCGACAACCTGCCATGTAGAACCATCAAAATACTGTAGTGAAAAGTCTTCACCTGGCTCCATACTATTTGGATAGAAGTAGAAACTTACCTCTACCCCACTAAGTCCTGTAGTGTTATAAACTGGAGAAGTCATAGATGATGCTATACCAGAGTTATCTCTAATTCTGATAGAGAAATTCCCTTCATAAGATCTTGTACCTGAGTAACGGTAACAGTCAGAACCTCCGTCTTGCCAGCCGTCCCATCCGGTCTCAAAGTAATGAGCAAAAAGCTGATCGCCACCTCCCGTATTACATGGTTCACAGTCAGGTCCACCACAGTCAATTCCTGTTTCGTTACCGTTTTGGATTCCATCATCACATGTAGGTGTAGGCTCGCTACCACCCAAGCAAAAATCAGTAGCTTCACTACCTCCAAACTGACCTCCACTAGCTAGACTTACTCCACCGCTAGTTACTGAATAACTGCCGTTTCCATAACTGCAGCATATACCATCACCATAACTATCAAAGATGGTAAATGTGAAACATGCATCTCCAAGACAAGCCTCCTCAGATACTGTAGAGCCTGACGGCTGTCCACCAAAAGGACCACCAGCGGCAACAACCGCACCAGAAGCATCAGTTATTTGCCAAGTGGTCTCTCCAGGGTAATTATCGAGTGTGATATTTATATTTACTGTATTTGCTGTACATCCTCCGCCTGTATCACAAGGTGGGCAAGAGCCTCCACAATCCGTTCCGGTTTCATCTCCGTTTTGTACTCCGTCATTACAAGTAGGGCATGCTGGGCAGTCAGGCCCACCGCAGTCTACTCCTGTCTCTTGACCATTTTGTATACCATCTGTACAAGTAGGTTGACTTCCTCCTTGACAGAAATTTTGAGTCTCGCTACTTCCAAACTGACCACCAGATATAAGAGTACCACTTGCATCACTTAAGTCATAAGATCCTTGGCCGTAACTACAACATATTCCATCACCGTAGCTATCCGTGATATTAAAATCAAAGCAGCCATCTGGTAAGCAAAATGTTTGAGTAATAGTTGCATTGGCAGTTGTATATCCGCCACCAGAGTAAAGTGTAGCACCATTGCTATTTCTTACTGTCCATGCTGTCTCTCCCGGATAGTTATCAAGTACCAGTGTAAATGAAACTTCATTTTCAGTACATGCAGTAGGGCAAGCTGGACAATCAGGACCTCCACAATCGATGCCAGTCTCTGCACCATTTTGAATACCATCTGTACACGTAGGTCCGCCGCCACCTTCACAAGCTGCAGTACAGTTTGAAGATGATACACTAGCTCTGATTACATTACCCGGCTGTGGTCCAAATCCTAAATTTAAATTTATACCAACATTGGTCAAATGACAGTAAGACATTACCGTACCTCCACCTGCAGGATTCCCAGGATCTCCACATCCACCTTCAGTTGTGTAGCAGCCATCTATAGCAGTATTATTTCCATTCCATACACAAGCATGAGTATGCTGCGACCCAAATAAATGTCCAAACTCATGCGTCACTACCATCACAGACCAGCTGTAGGTAGGTACTACTTGGTAAGTACTATTGATAGAACTAAAACTCATACTGTAATCTGGATTGGAGCTACATAGTCCATCAACATAGGCTATACCTCCACTTGATTTATATGAAAGAAGCATGGCTAAGTCTCCATCAAATCCTTGTCTGTAAGATGTAAAAGCATTGAGCATATCCAATGAAGAAGATCCATTATAAGGGCTTGGCTCACTCCATATAACTAGAGGAGACATGACTACATTTATATTTTCATTAGCATACATTGTAGCAACTTGATTGTAAAGACCAGTCACGTAACTTGTAGCACCTGACATTCCTCCCTTGTCTTGATATATATCATAGTCTACTTCAAAG
>CAZEOC010000596.1:0-2045 GCA_964513525.1 uncultured Saprospiraceae bacterium
GAGGAGCTTTCGTGGATGAGCAGAAAGTGTAGCTTCTATAACACATAGTGCGTTTTCAGAGCATTTTCAAACAAAAGAGGCCATCACACCTTATCGTGTAATGACCTCTAAGCGCTTCCTCAAGGACTTGAATCCCGCTGTACAGCGGGAGACCCGAATCAGTATTGGAATCGATTTATGATATAGTGATTCAAGTCAAGATCGGTTTTGACACGTTTTAAGAAATCGCGTTTTTTCTTTTTGAGATATTTTTCAATTCTGACAGCTATTGCGCGGGATTGACAGGGGATAGTATGGTAAAGTATCCAAGGTCTGAACATAGCAGTAAATGAATTTAGAGGAGAAAAATTGTGTTCCTCTAGTCTCCGTTGGACATTGTTGGTCTGGCCGATATAGTATTTATTGTGTTTTTCTGAGAAGAGGATGTAAACAAAATAGTTTGCCATAGAGTATTTTCAGAGCATTTTCAAACAAAAGAGGCCATCACACCGTATCGTGTAATGACCTCTAAGCGCTTCCTCAAGGACTTGAACCTTGGACCCTCTGATTAACAGTCAGATGCTCTAACCAGCTGAGCTAAGGAAGCATACTGGTATTTGCTTTTATTTAAAGCGACGCAAATTTATAAAACCAATTCGTATTAAAAAATATTTCTGATGATTTTTTGGGATTAAAATAGTAGGGCATATTTACTGATTACATGGTTCTTCAAGCAAGAAATCGTAATCACAATGCAAGCACATAATTTCGGAAGGACTCCGAAGGTTTATTTACTAGTCAAACCACACATCTAATCGTTGTCTCAATACTGCTCGATTAACCCTTGAAATGGGAATGCAAATCCCTCCTAATAGGCAAAGTTCGGTCATTGAAGTGTTGACCGTCTCGAGGTAGTTCATATTAAAAACAAAAGATTGGTGGGGACGGAAGAAAGTATTGTCGTGAAGCTTTGCGCTGATGGATTTGAGGGTTTGACTACAAGTAATTTTTTTTCCGTTGGCGAGGACCACGTGACAGTAATTACTATCTGACTTCAGATACACGATTTCTGACTTAGAAATGACGTGGATCTTGCTTGCACAGACCAGTTTCATCTTCGACTTTAGGATTTCAATGCCTTGAACCGAGGAGGCTTTTTTCGTGAGTACTTTTACATTCTTCATATTGGTATTTCAAATTATGCAGGATATACATGTAAAAATACACCACGAAAGCTCCCTAAAAGTCACCCAAATGGGTTATTTTTCAACTAAATTCCAGCAAAATCAGCGCGAACTTGGCTTGGTTCGTTCCTAAACACCAAGTTCATGCCTATTCGGAAATTAGAATTCTCAGCTGCTATTGTATTAATCATCCCAAGCACATTATCGAAAACTCCATACACTCGGATGGGGCCCAATGTCGTGTAGGCACTCAATCCAAAGTTGAATGGGTTCGTACCAACAATGCCATATTGCAGGGCAACTGCATGCCTCTTATTCCAATGCCTTTGTACATTGAATATTGCTGCGCCATTACTCCTACCAAAGTTCCTCTGTCCATATAAAAGTAGGCCAAGTGAGACTCCTGATGAATATTCATAATTGACATTCCCATAGAATTTAGCCGGAACAAAATACGAGTATTCGTTTTGGGTGTTGATAAATTCTAAACTTCCTCCTATTGTATCTAGAATGTCAAAGTCTCCTTCAATCACCTCATTAAAACTTGCTCCATCATACACAAAACTTCCTACTGCAGAATAGTTGTGAATTTTGTCACTCCATCTAATAAAACCTAGGTCTAAGACACTTGCAGCAAGGCTCCAAGGTCCATACTTGTAATTCGTTCCAAGATCGAAGGCTAGACCAAAATTCTTGGGAACGAAATTCAAAGAAACTAGGCTTGGTCTCTGTACATTATTCAAGTCCACAGGAAACGATGAGTTAAGTAAGAAGTCCGCTCGAAGGCTTAGTTGATAGATGTCATCATTGACCCCTAGTTCAAAGTCACTTCGCTCAGTAAAGAAGTTTTGTATACCATTTAAGACCTTAATATTTGCACCA
>CAZEOC010000597.1:0-2032 GCA_964513525.1 uncultured Saprospiraceae bacterium
GCTCGAAGTTTCCGAGTGGCGGGCTTTGTACTGCTGGTTATTGTATCGGAAATAGAAAAACGGAATCTTTAATGGATAAAATTGAACTTCATATCCAATTATGTGATAATGAAGCGACTATACAACAGACGAAAATATTGTCAAAACAATTGCCTTCTATGAATCAAAGAATCAACGAGGCTTACAAAAATACTCGTGAATTAGTTGATTATATTCAAGCAACTTTACCAGCATCAAAAATCAACTTTGTCTCTCAAGAATTGGCGAATCAAGGATTTACACCTTCGGTTTTTTCATTAGATTTACCAACAAAAGGCGAAACGGCAGCTGAAAAAGAAAATTATAAACGAAGTTTGAATCACAAATTAATTAATTTGATGATTACTAAAATCCCTAATGAGAGTAAACATTGTGTGAGTTATGGACAGTTGAAAGGTTGTTATTGGACAATTCCTGCAACTTCTACACAAGGAACGACGAAAGAAGGCGATAAAGATTATATTGTTCGTGCTTCTCTTTCTCCAAATATGAATGTGGAATTACATAAGGCGGTATTTTTGGAATTTGTTCAAAGTATTGATTAGATTATATATTTACAGAGTCGAAAATGAAAAAAACATTTGTTGAAGAACAAGAATTTGATGGAATTGATTTTACTAAAGTAGAATTGGAAAAAGCGATTTATGAAATTTGTACTTTTTCCAATTGTAACTTTGAGAATATTGATTTATCACAATTTCGATTTGTAGATTGTACTTTCAAAGATTCAAATTTGAGTAATGTCATACTTAGTCAAACAGGGTTTCAAGAAGTAGAATTTAGAAATTGTAAAATGCTTGGATTACATTTTGAAGATTGTAACACCTTTGGTATTTCTTTCAATTTTCATACTTGTGTTTTAAATCATGCTTCCTTTTATCAGCTTTCCTTAGCTAAAACTAATTTCAATCATTCTACCTTAAATTTTGTAGATTTTACGGAATCTGATTTGAGTAATGCGGATTTTGAAAATTGTGATTTAGCTAATGCAATATTTGATAGAGCAAAACTTCTAAAGACTGATTTTAGAACTGCCAAGAACTATGATATTGACCCCGAAAATAATCTAATCAAAGGAGCAAAATTTTCATTAAATTCAATTGCAGGTTTATTAAAAAAGTATCAAATTAAAATTGAATAATTTGGTCTGAATTATCTTTTTTTCTTAATTTTCAGATTAGGTACTAATAATAAAATTAGCCTATTTTTTTAACGAAGTCGGAACTTCATTCTACTAAAATATGAAAATACTTAAAGTCAGCATTAAAAACCTAAATTCCTTACGAGCAGACGGTCAACCACAAACAATTGATTTTCAGGACGAACGAATTACTTCGCAAGGATTATTTGCTATTGTTGGTGATACTGGAGCAGGAAAAACGACGATTCTTGATGCAATAACTTTGGCTTTGTATGGAAAAACTGCTCGTGGTCATGAAGGTGAAGTAATGACACACGGAACTGTTGAATGTTTTTCGGAAGTAGAATTTGAAGTAAAGGAGAAGCAATATCGAGCAAAATGGCAACAAAAAAGAGCGTATAAAAAAGTTGATGGAAATATTAAAGAGCATTTTGAAATTGCCAGTTTACCCGACGAAAAGTTACTTTGTGATACAAAAAAAACAAAGGTTTTACCGAAGATTATTGAAGTAATCGGATTAGATTATAATCAATTCAAACGCTCTGTAATGTTAGCTCAGGGCGAATTTGCTGAGTTTCTAAAATCTAACGATAAAGATAGAAGTGATTTATTAGAAAAAATTACTGGAACGGAGCGATATTCTGAAATTTCAAAAGCTGCTTTTGAGAAACAGAAATTGGAAAAACAGAAATTGGAAAATTTAAATCTACAATTAGATGGTTTAGAAATTTTAGAAACGGAACAAGTTGACACTTTTGAGCTTGAGTTGAACCAACTAAATGAAACTAATACACAATTAGAAAACGCTTCTAAAACAATAGAACAACAATTGAATTGGTTGGATGATTTGGA
>CAZEOC010000598.1:0-2029 GCA_964513525.1 uncultured Saprospiraceae bacterium
TGACAAAAATTTTCTTACAGATTTTAGAGCAATGTTAATGAAAGTAAAAAGCATACTAATAATAGATTTTAACAGTTTTACCTTTGAAGAAAAATTGAAAATATATCATTATGAAATATAGAAAATACATTGCAATAGCTTTTATCGGAGCACTTTTCTTGCCTTTATTGAGTGCTAAGGCAGAAAAGACACCAGTAGAAAAGTTTAATATAAAATCAATAGTTTTTGTAGAACAAGAACAAGAAGAAGCATTTGATTTTGATACTACTGATTATTTGCCTGAAGAATTTAACGCGTACGATGCTAATGAATCAGTTAATTCATTAAATTTTATAGAGAATGATGTTATTGATTTAGGTTTTGATACGGCAGACTATTTGCCTGAAAATTTTAATCCATACCGTGAATAGAACGATTCATTCTCTGTTAAAGGAATACAGTATTTTAAGAGCCTCGATAATAATCGAGGCTTTTTTGATAGTATTTCATCGAAAAAATAGGGATATAGTAGAATACAAACCTCAATTTTACCTACTTTGAGAAGCTAATTAAACAGTTACACCACATTTAATTGTATTTAGGCGATACATTTTTGAATTTAGTGTTGTTGTAGCTTGACCAAATCAAATTATAGATTATGAAAACATCAAGATTATCTACCGTACTAGTAATTTTAGTCTTATTCTGTGCCAACCTACTTGTTGCTCAAGATGAAGTAAGTCAACGAGAAGTTATTGCTTTATTAGAGTTAAAAGCCAAAACGAAAGGTCATCAATGGACTAATCAATGGGACGAGAATAAACCCATTTCTACATGGCATGGTGTTACGGTTAAAAATGGTAAAGTTGTTGGTTTAGATTTATCTAACAACAACCTTCAAGGTAAAATCCCTATAACTATCGGTAATTTGAGATATTTAGAAAGTCTAAATTTATCCAATAATAGTATTAAAGGTAAAATCCCAGGTTTATTTAGAAAATTTGATAATTTAAAAGCTGTTGATTTGGGTAAAAATGAATTGGTAGGCAACATTCCAAACACGATAAACAAACTGCAAAGTTTACAAGAATTAAATCTTAGTGATAATAAGCTGGAAGGTGCTTTGCCAGAAACAATTAGCGAGCTATCAAAACTAAATACTTTAGCTCTGGCTAATAATGATTTGGATGGTGCTATGCCATCTGGAATGGAAAATTTAAAGAAGTTGAAAAAACTATATCTTTCAAACAATGAGTTTTCAGATATGAATGGTTTGAGAACCTTATCTGAGCAACAATTGGTTTTGACTGATTTTAAATTAAAAAATGGAGAAGTATTGCCTATAGATTTTACTCAACCTCAAGAAGGATTATCAAAATTAGAATTTGAAGATTACGAGTACGAAAAAAAATAGTACTGCATAAATGATATTATAAAGCTCCATTCTATGGGGCTTTTTTTATTTAGAATAATAATGGTATTACGAATTGGAATACAACAATTAGTAATGCAACTGCTATTAAATTGAGAATGATACCCACTCGAGCCATTTCAGGTACTTTTACATATCCACTGGCAAAAACTATTGCATTCGGGGGTGTTGCCATAGGAAGCATAAATGCACAGCTACTAGCCATCGTCACTGGAATCAACAAATAAAGAATTGGAATTTCTAAGCCTATAGCTATCCCCGCAACGACAGGGGCTAAAACTGCCACTAGTGCCACATTACTCATTAATTCTGTCATAAAAAGCATCAAGAGAATAAGTAATGACGCTGTTAATAGGATACTTATTTCACTACTAGCAATGGCATTGGCCACCAAATCTACAATACCGCTAACAGACATACCTTTAGCCAAAGCCAAACCTCCACCAAAGAGTATTAAAATTCCCCATGCTAGTTTTGAGGTATCTTTCCAATGAATAATAAAATCACCCTTCTTTATATCATAAGGAATTGCAAATAATGAGATTGCTGCAAAAATGCTAATCATGGTATCAGAAAGCCCTAGGTCAGGAAAAATATTATTTATAAGGGTTCTAAAAA
>CAZEOC010000599.1:0-2027 GCA_964513525.1 uncultured Saprospiraceae bacterium
ATAGATGTTGCTGGAGTTTATAAGACAATTGATGGTGGCGATAATTGGACGGCAATTACGAATACAATTCCAAAATCAAATGTTTATCATTATTATGTTCGTAGCTTTACGATTGATAAGAACAATACCCAAAATGTATATTTTATTTCTGGAAACGCACCTTTTGAAAGTGGAAATATTACAGATGAATGGTTTCTTTGGTTGTCTAATGATGGTGGTAATTCTTGGTCAAAAGTAGTTTGCCCAATAGGAATTGGAGGAAATGGACAATATAGAAATGCTGGTGAAACAATGATAATTCATCCAACAAATTCTGATATTATTTTTATTTCTGGTCAACCTACTTACGACTGGGGAACAAGTGATTGGAAGACAAATAGTGGCTTGTATCAATATCAAATTAGTACAGACACTTGGACTCAATTAGATGCTGGAACACTTTCAAAAGCTTGGACAACAAACCTAAAACAAAATCCTGACGACGATGATATAATTTATATTTCTGCAACTGAAAATAGTCAATTTGGTGTTGCCAGTACAGGTGTAGGACTTTGGAAATATGAGATTTCGACTGGCTCTTTATCACAAATTTATAATAATGAAGTTTTTGAATTCGATTTTGATGCAAATGGTGCAGATTCAATAGTTGTTGTTGCGCCGAATGGTATCAATTGGACTTTTGATGGCGGAACAAATTGGCAAGGTTTGGTTCAACCTTTTGGGTATAATTATAATTATTTTGCTACTTGTCATCCAACGAATTCTGGTCAATGGTTTTTTGGTTATTGGGATAATTTTAATGCCAATGGAATTATTGAAACAACTGATTTTGGTACTAATTTTCATGAAACAAAATATAATTCAGGGACAAATCTCAGTAAAGTTACTCATCCAACTTATGCAGATAATAATTACCAACCAAATTTTGGTAATGCAAATGCTACTTTACTTTTTCATCCAGCAAATGCGAATCATATTTATACTTCAGATTGGTACGGCATTTTCAAAAGTGAAAATGGAAATCAGAATTTAATTACTAATGCATCAGATGCTAATACTGAAAATTCAAATTGGAGTTGGGAATGGAAAACGAAAGGCATTTATAATTTAGTTCAACTTAGAGTTACCAAACATCCAAACTTGAATGATAAGTTTTACAACTGTTTGGCGGATATAGGTTTCTATGAAGGAAACGCTAGCTTAAATACTGTTGATTATCAAACGATTCATCCTATAACAAGTGTTTATAAAATCAACTATTCTACTGATAATCAATCCGTTGGTTATATGATAGGAAAACATCATTCTAATAAAGGAAGAATTTTAAAAACGACAGATTTAGGTATTAATTGGTTTGAAGTAAATAGTAATTTTATCTGGGGAACGAGCTATTTTGAATCCAATAATTCATCCGCAGTTACAGATTTACAAATTGCTAATGGAAGCGGCGATACTTTAGTTGTTGGAATTGATAAAGGAAGTATGTCTAATCAAATCTATTTGTCTACGGATGGAGGAAGTAGTTATACAGCTTGGGAAACTGGGATTACAAATGGTAGTATTTTTAAATCCTGGACAAGTTTAAATAAACTTTTATTGGATGCTAATGGTGAGACATTTTATGTATGGCATGAAGCAGAATTATATAAAAGACATATTACAGATACACAATGGACATTGATGACAAATCCAACTGGAACAGGTTGGTTTGCTCAAGTAATCACGCATCCGACAAACTCAAATACACTTTTTGCCACACAATACGGAACTGTAATTTATAAATCAACTGATAATGGTGCTAATTGGACGACTATAAATACAGATGCAAATAGATGTATGGAAATAGCCGTAAGTGAAAATGGAACAATTGCAATTATCGATGGATATCATGAAAACACTAATAAAGTACAATCTTTATTGGTTTCTAATGATAATGGAATAAGTTGGACTTCAGTTGATATGAACAATCATCCAACTATGGTTAGTGGAATTTTATTCTTAAATGATTTTAAATTAATCGGTTGGTC
>CAZEOC010000600.1:0-2026 GCA_964513525.1 uncultured Saprospiraceae bacterium
AAAAGCGGACCATAAACAATATAAGAATGACCAGTTATCCAACCAATATCTGCTGTACACCAATACACATCACCTTCGTCATATTGAAAAACATTCTGGAACGAATAAGAAGTATAAACCATGTAACCGCCACAAGTATGTACTACACCTTTGGGCTTTCCAGTCGAACCCGAAGTATATAAAATGAACAACATATCTTCCGAATCCATTTGTTCAGCTGGACAATCTGCGCTTTGACCTTCAATGGCTTCATGCCACCAAATATCTCGACCTTCGACCATCGTTACTGTTGTATTAGTTCTCTTGAAAACCAAAACTGTTTCTATAGAATCACAATCTTGTGCTAATGCTTCATCAACCACTGCTTTTACAGGAATATTTTTCGTTCCACGGAAATTTCCATCTGAACAAATCACTGCTTTACAAGTCGCATCTTTGATTCTATCTGCCAAAGCTGTCGCAGAAAAACCAGCAAAAACAACAGAATGAATTGCTCCGATTCTCGCACAAGCCAAAACTGCAATCACTAATTCTGCTACCATTGGCATATAAAAACAAACTCTATCGCCTTTCCCAATTCCTCGAGATTTTAGCATATTTGATACTCGACAAACTTCCGCATGTAATTCCTTATATGTATAAGTAATTGCAGCTTCGTCAGGATTATTAGGTTCCCAAAGTATTGCAGTTTGGTCGCCACGAGTGTCCAAATGTCTATCCAAACAGTTTTCTGTAATATTCATTTTTCCATTCGTAAACCATTTTACATTTGGTTCCTCAAAGTTCCAATCGAGTACTTTATCATACTTTTGTTGCCAAGTAAAACTATCAGCTATTTCGCCCCAAAATCCTTCTGGATTTTCGACACTTTTTTTATAATATTTTTCGTAATCTGATTTAGATTTAATTCTTATCATGGTTTTATTTGATTTTATTTTCTATACTTTGAGTAGAAATTCTTTCACTAATTATATTTGGTTCAGCAAAAATATAATTATGATTGAAAAGTTAAGTATCTGGACATAATTAAACGGGTATAAATAACGCAGTTATTTTTTTGCTATACGATTTATAAAAATGTGAGCATAGCCGAGTTATACGAACATTTTTTAAAGAAGTATAGTGAAAAAAAACAAGTTAGAATACTTGGATAATTGTGTTCAGGTACTTAAGTATTGAAATAAAAATAATGCGAATAATATGAAAATCCCAAATAGTTTCGAGCTTTTATCATTTTCCATAAAATCTGTAATTATTCAAATGGAAAAAGTAACTTGTTTTTAGAATTCTGCATCAAAAATAAAAAACCCGTGAAAATCAAATAATCTTCACGGGTTTTGATAAATTGTTTTGATTATAATAATCAACTATTACCTGATTGTTCAAACCAAGACCATTGTGGATTTAGGAATTTTGATTTAATCATCGCCCAAAGGAACAATAGAAAAAAAACACCAATTCCCATTGATATCAGGGCATTCCCAACTAATTGAGCTTCGAATAAAAATCTCCAAACTAAAGTAGCTATGATATATAAAACAACAAAAATTCGTGATGTTACTTTATTCATTTGTTTTAGTGTTTGAATGTTCTAATGTTGCTGAAGCAAACTTAAATACTCAAGTTGAATTATTTAAACTTACGTCAACAACAATAGAACAAATTAAACAATATTTATCCTAATGTTCATGTGCTTCTCCTACTCCACTCGGAATACGAATATCCTCCACAATTCCTTGTACACTTTCTGGTGGTGCTGGTGTAAATCTTGAGACAATAATAGAAACGATGAAATTCACAATCATTGCAATTGTACCGAACCCTTCTGGTGAAATATCAAACCACCAATCAGCTTCCAGAGCTGCAACTGCTGACTTCCCACCATCAAAAATTCCGAATTTGAATTTCAACATATACCAAGTCATCAATGAAATACCGACAATCATACCTGCAATTGCTCCTTCTTTATTCATACGTTTGGAGAAAATTCCCAAAATAATCGCAGGGAAGAAAGAAGCGGCTGCCA
>CAZEOC010000601.1:0-2023 GCA_964513525.1 uncultured Saprospiraceae bacterium
CAAGACTTTGGGCTTTATGGCTGAGCGTTTTGGCGGAGCCACCTGCAAAATCGCCAATGGGGTCTGGCATAGTGAGAAGCTTGGGTTGGTGGGAGAAGTGGTTTATATCGTGCACTCTTATATCACGCGCAATGATCTGAATCTCTATTTAGATGAGGTGGTTGAGTATATCAAAGAACTCAAAAAAGATCTCCGCCAAGAGGCGATGGCTTTGGAGGTAAATAATAAGCTAACGTTGATATAAGCTTAACATGACAACTAATTTTGAAACTGAGCGTATGCTTAGGCTTGATGAATAAAAACCTTGTTTTTTCTACGGCATTGATTCGTGGTCTTTACGGCCTAGGGATTGGCGCTCTGTTTTCGCTTTTTCAAGCAGAAACAGAGCTCAAGTGGATCGTAGTATATGCTTCAATCGGATTTTTGATCGGCTTCCTATCTCGTTGGGTGGATGCCTTTCTCTATCAGACCCGTTTGCGCCGACAGCGTTTTATTCGAGTCCTCATTATCCGGAGCTTGATCAACTTCTTACTGTTTGTATTGAGTATCGGCTTTGTGCTTTTGTTGTTTAGCTTTTTTGATCCAGAAACAAGTTCAGTTGAAGTTTTTCGGTTTCAAACGTTGATAGATTGGCTGAGTGGAGGGACTGTTCTCTATAACATACTATACAGCTTCCTGATTTTGCTGGCCCTGCAGTTTGGGGTATTGGTGATCCGTTTGCTTGGGCCTTCGGTCGTGCTCAATTATCTGTTAGGTAAGTATAATGAGCCGATTGAAGAGGAACGTATTTTCATGTTTATGGATTTACGCTCTTCAACTACTATTGCAGAGCGATTAGGTCATATGAAGTGGCATCAGTTCCTGAACGATTTCTTTTATGACATTGCGCGTTCTGTTAGGCGTTCGCAAGGCGAGATATATCAATATGTAGGAGACGAAGTGGTAATTTCTTGGCCCAAGAAAACGGGTTTAAAAAGACTTAATTGTATTCGTTGCTTCTTCTGGATATATGATTTGATGGACAAAAGACGATCATACTATCTCAAGACATATGGTTTTGAACCGATCTTTAAGGCCGGCTATCACGTTGGGAAGGTAGTGGTTGGAGAAATCGGTGATTTTAAACGAGATATTGTCTTTCATGGTGATGTCGTCAATACCGCTTCCCGTATTCAAGTGGAATGTAATGCCCGTAATCGTCGTTTATTGCTTTCGTCCACCTTGCTAGATCAACTCAATTTAGGTAAAGATTATACAGCCGAATACATCGATAAAATGATCCTACGCGGCAAACAAGAGGAGATAGAACTATATAGTCTCGATCCGACCATGTCTAGATAATCAATTATTTATTGCCTATCCATTGGATTATTAAAAATTGTGTGTAAATTGCGCTCCCGTTCGAGTAAAGCAACGCCTTTTCTAAACGAAAATAAGCTAACGCTAACGAACGGAAAGGACGCAAAGTCCGCTTCATGGCAATGCCAAAAAGATCAATTGAGATCAGGTATCCCGGAAGATTGAAAAACAAATAGTATTGACGTTTATTAAGTAGTTGATCTGCTTTTGAATATCTCCCAACGGCCTTAGGCCAACTATTAGTTAAGCTTTCCTCCCCACGTACCGCCAAAGTTTTGAAGCCCTTTGCATTTGCAAGCTAGAAGCCTGTGTCCATAGAATTGGAATTTGGCTGAAGGCTGTTTGGGATAGGCCCAATTTATGTCTACCTTTGCAGCCGCTTTAAACAAGATCGTTTAGTATGCCCACGATTCAACAATTAGTAAGAAAAGGCAGAACTGCCAAAGCCGAAAAGAGCAAATCACCTGCTCTGGACAATTGTCCACAAAGACGTGGAGTATGCCTCAGGGTTTACACCACTACTCCTAAGAAGCCTAACTCTGCTTTGCGGAAAGTGGCTCGTGTTCGTTTGACTAACCAAAAAGAGGTGAATGCCTATATCGGTGGTGAAGGTCACAACCTACAAGAGCACTCATTAGTATTAGTCCGTGGAGGAAGAGTAAAA
>CAZEOC010000602.1:0-2022 GCA_964513525.1 uncultured Saprospiraceae bacterium
TTAAAGCCATATCTGCTGTAGACATCATAATGCCTTGAGTACCGTTTCCTCCTGCAGCTGGTGCTTGAGGTGCATCTGGGTTAGACGGTTTCCACTGGTGTGCTCCAGCTGGACTCTTTGTAAGTTCCCAATCTAAATTAAGCAATACATCAAAGTACTCTGCATCCCAACGTGTAGGGTGAGGCGTCCAGGCTCCTTCAAGGCCAGAAGTAATAGTGTCATCCAGCACACCACTTTTATAAGTGTTTTTCCACCCTGTACTCATCTCTTCTAGCGTTGCTCCGTGTGGCTCAGATCCTATATACTTATCTGGATCTGCAGCTCCGTGAGTTTTTCCAAAAGTGTGACCACCTGCTACTAGGGCAACAGTTTCTTCATCATTCATCGCCATACGACCAAAGGTCTCTCTTATATCATAAGCACTTCCTATAGGGTCTGGCTTACCGCTAGGTCCTTCTGGATTTACATATATGAGTCCCATATGTGTCGCTCCTAAAAATCCTTTAAGCTCTCTATCTCCCTCGTGACGGTCTTTCTCACCTAGCCACTCATCTTCATAACCCCAGTTAATATCTTGTTCTGGCTCCCATACATCTTCTCTTCCTCCTGAAAAGCCAAAAGTTGGGAATCCCATAGACTCTAAGGCTGCATTACCAGCAAGGATAAACAAATCTGCCCAAGAAAGATTTTTACCATATTTCTTTTTAATAGGCCATAAAAGTAAACGTGCTTTATCTAAGTTACCGTTATCTGGCCAACTGTTAAGTGGCGCAAATCGTTGTGATCCAGAACTAGAACCTCCACGTCCATCACCTATTCTATAAGTACCTGCACTGTGCCAAGCCATACGTATCATAAATGGCCCATAGTGTCCATAATCTGCCGGCCACCAGTCTTGTGAGTCTGTCATTAAATCTATAACCTCTTGCTTTAATGTCGCAAAGTCAAGACTATTAAAAGCTGCGGCATAATCAAAATCTTTATCCATTGGGTCACTACTTGTACCGTTTTGACGAAGGATATTTAATTTTAACTCATTAGGCCACCAGTCTCTATTTGTGGTTCCTTTACCTGCTACTAGCTGATCTGGATTACCAAGAAATGGACATTTTGCTGCTGCACTGGGATCATTTATGTCCCATACGTTTGTGTGTTTACTACTCATTATAAGATGTTTTTAGACTTTTACTTTTCCCAAAGATATTTAAAGACCCACTACATAACTATAGTTTATGATTAGTTTAAATAAATTAACAATCAATAATATCTATAGCGGGTAGTTAATCTATATCTTAAGTAAAGCAATTAGGATTAGACTCTATGAATATATAAAAAATTAGTATGTAATTGATTTTAAATATCTTGTATAAAAATAGATAAGAATTACGCTTTCGCGAAAGCGTAATTAAAACTTTACAATTTATTCACATCAAAAGTGAAACATGCAGCCTACAATATGAAGTATCTTTGCGCCGTCTTAAAAAAGAGCACAAATGAATTTTGATTTAAAAGAAACACTTACAGCTACAATGGTCCTATTTGCCGTAATAGATATAGTAGGCAGTATCCCCATTATTCTTAAGTTACGTAATAAGGCTGGGCATATACAAAGCGAGAAGGCTGCTATTGTAGCTCTTGTTGTGATGACGCTTTTTGTATTTGTAGGAGAAAGCATTTTAGGTCTTATAGGAATAAACGTTTATGAATTTGCTGTTGCGGGTTCATTTATTCTCTTTTTTATCGCCTTAGAGATGATTCTAGGTGTGAGTCTGTTTAAAGATGATGATACACTTAGTAAGAAAACAGTTTCTGTATTTCCGCTAGCATTCCCGCTTATTGCAGGGCCAGGTACACTTACCTCTTTACTGGCACTACGAGCAGAGTACGATCTTATGAATATTCTAATTGCCATAGTGCTTAATATTCTTCTAGTATATCTCGTACTTAAAACCTCTAAGCATATAGAGCGCTTTTTAGGAAAGAATGGGATTGCTATTATACATAAAGTTTTTGGTGTAATTT
>CAZEOC010000603.1:0-1998 GCA_964513525.1 uncultured Saprospiraceae bacterium
AACTACACAGTACTTTTTTGCAAACCTATTAAAACAAAGATAATGAACTAATTACGAAACTATTATTTTGTTATTTGACTTATACCTTATCTATAAATAATTCAATAATAAGGTAATAGAAGGCATGATTTTTTTTGAAACTTAAATATTGTAAATACCTGATTATCAACCTGTTACTGTTCTAAGGTTGGAGTATTTGACAATTTCATCTAAGCCTTTCATCGTAACTTATTGATTATCAATGGTTAAAACTACTGTGTAGTTACTTGGAAATTAATAAGACACAACGGTCTCGTGTAAACGGCGTAGCGGCGTATAGCCGCTATGAGCGTTTTACACTTTGTTGTGCGTTCGTATTTATTTATATGCTTTCCAATTTCCATTGCTGTCAAATTTCCATTCTTTTGGTATTTTTTTCAATTGTAGTAATCTTATATGATTTGACTCAAAGATTAAACTAGCTTCCTCAGGTTCTGGAATATTGATGGTCATATAATAATATTTTTTACTTGCCACATCGGTGTCACTTGCTAAGCTAGTATTTTTCTTTGTAGGATTCAAAATAAAAAGACGGTCATACTTTTTCAAATCATTATTACTAAAAGAAGTGATGAGACAAGCTTTTGTTCCCAGAAACCAATTACTTATGTGTTCGGCTCCATGCCTAGTTAGAATTAAATCATTTTTTTGAAATTCAACGGATTGTTTCATTTCCATTAAATCTCGATAAACTTCTTTCTTGTTTTTATTAAGAAAGAATAAAGTAGATATATTAGCAGATGCAATAGTAAGAATACTGAGTATTATTGTACCTAAAACTAGTTTTTTTATCCATTGTTTTGTTATAGCATATTGTAATGTATATGTTAGTACAAAAATTAATGGTAAACATATATAAAGAACAAACCTTGATATCAAAGTAGAATCATAAATGGGTAATATTAAGAGATAACAGAAAATAATGTTAGTCAACCAAAAAATACTGTTTTGATAATTAATAACTGTTTTGGCGTTTCTATAACAATTATAGAGAAATACAACAATCCCTAAAGGTATGAGAATAATGAGAATCGATGTAAATATGTCAGTTCCGTTCGGAGAGAAAATCGACGCAATACTGGAGCTATCAAATATCCTATTTAAGTAATATCCTATTCTTTCAAATCTTTGAATATCGAATAAATAAAAAACAAGTATTGAAAGTCCAAAACCTATTACTAAACTCAAAGCAAGCTTTGATGTCGATATTTTATTATGAAATAAAAATGATAACATTAATGAAGCTAAATACAAAAGAGCTACCGCTGTAGTTCCAAAATGGGTGAAAATGATAATTAGAAATATGAAAATAATTATACCAATACGTTTTATATTTTGTTTTTCAAGTACTAAAATAGATTGCTGTATTAAGATAGAAAGCAAAAATAGCCCTATTACATTTTTTTGTAAAAACTCAGTCATGTTTAATATGCTAAACGGATAAAAAGCACTTACAAAAAGAAATATCCAAATCCATTTAGGTAAAAGCTGTTCTTTGTAGATACTTCTAAATGTGGCATAAACAGGTATTGGTAAAATAGAGGGAATTAAACACATCCAAAATCTTGTTGCAATAACTATTGCTGCATTTATTTCTACGCCAAACCAATTGAGGAGTTTAGCAGTAAAAGAATAAATATAGAAAAGTAATGGCATTTCGGGAAAGGGCAAACTTCCGTTTTCAAGTAAGCCACGAGTCTGTACATAATAATAATAAGTATGATTAAACCACCCGACAAACTCTGGTCTTTCTACCCAAATAACGATTACCCTTACTATGAATGCGATTAAAATTAGTATTGATAATTTAGTTATTTGGTTTAGTTTCATTCTTGGTCTCAATTTGAATTGCAACACATTAGGTTTAAGTAAATGTGTTATAGTTAAATAATTAAAGATAATAATTTTGAATTAAATCAAAAGGGGAGTCCCAGTCTAAAATTCTTCTAGGTCTATGAT
>CAZEOC010000604.1:0-1989 GCA_964513525.1 uncultured Saprospiraceae bacterium
AGGATGTTTTATTAGAAGTGTGGGACAAAGAAAAAATTACGGCTATCCAGATTACCCACGATGTTGATGAAGCGATATTTTTAGCAGATAGAGTCATTATGATGACTTCTGGTCCTAAAGCACAAATTGGCGATATTTTAAATATTGAATTTGAACGCCCTAGAGAACGAAAGGAACTCTTAAATCACCCAGATTTTTATCATTATCGCAAACATTTGATTGACTTTTTGGAACACTAATGCAGTAGGCAGTAAACAGTTGACAGTAGGCCGAGCACACCGATTATTCCGACTTGATAAATTTTCAAAACCTGCCCGATCGGCAGGCGGGCTTGGTAAGTCTTGTTAATCGTCAATTCATCTTTTTAATAAAAATGTAAGCAATCACCAATCTATTGAAGTCTACTTTCCATTAAGGGAAGCTGCGATATTACATAATTCAATATGTTAAGCCACGATTCTTTACCTAAAACGTAAGCTACCAATCGTGGCTTTTTCGTTTACTACTTTTAAGTATTAATACTTATTTTAAAAGTAAAAAAATAGGAAATCTACCTTTTTTCTTATACTTTTACTTAGAGGCGCAAAAATTAAAAGGTTTAGAGTTACAAAGGGTCTACAAGTAAAAATGGTGAATGATTCAGAAAAAATCATAAATCTGAAATCAAAATTCATAAATCATAAACCCGCCTGAATGGAACGGGCAGGTCTGCCACATAAGGAAAATTAGATAGATTTATGATTTCAGATTTATGATTTCTCACATAATTAAAACCTTAGAACAAAAATCAGAAGGTTGTTAAAGAAACCCCTATGACAAATGGCCTAAAACAGAACTTAAAAGCCCTAGACTAAAAGGAAATTCCATAAGGTTAGCAAAGAATATTAGGTTTGCCCTTTGCACCTTTGAACCCATAGACCTATACACCCCTATTACTTAATCAAAACCCGCTAATCACTCAACTAAAAAAATGAAGTACCAATCACATAAAACCACCTGTTCTTACTGTGGAGTTGGCTGTGGCATGATTGTCAAAAAAGATACTAGAGGTAGGTTAAAAGTAGAAGGAGACCCAGACCATCCTGTGAATAAAGGGATGTTATGTTCGAAGGGATTGAACTTAAACCATGTGGTACAGGATACTTCCGACCGTCTGTTGCATCCTATGATGCGTTGGAGTAAAAATCATCCAATGGAACAAGTTAGTTGGAATACTGCTTTAGATAGAGCAGCGGCTGTTTTCAAATCTATCATCAAAAAACACGGTCCGGATAGCGTAGGATTTTATGTATCTGGTCAATGTACTACTGAGGAATATTATTTAGCCAATAAATTAACCAAAGGATTTTTAGGCACCAATAATATAGATACCAACTCTCGATTATGTATGAGTTCGGCGGTAGTTGGTTATAAAAAAACAGTAGGAGAAGACGCCGTCCCGATTAGTTATGAAGATATTGAATTAGCAGACTGTTTTCTAATTGCAGGGGCAAATCCAGCCTGGTGTCACCCTATCCTATTTAGAAGATTAGAAAAGCACAAAGAAAAAAATCCAAATACAAAGATAATTGTCGTTGACCCTAGAAGGACGCAAACCTGTTCTATTGCTGACCTCCACCTGCAAATAAAACCAGGAACAGATGTTATTCTATTCAATGCCATCAGTAGAAGAATTATTGAAAATGGCCATGCCCAGCACACATTTATTGAACATCACACCCAAGGGTTTTCTGATTTTCGCAAAATGGTGATGGGCATTTCTTTAATTGAAGCGGCACAAATTTGTGGCGTGACGGTCAGAGAAATTCGATTAGCAGCTACTTATATTGGCGAAGCAAAGGGGTTTATTAGCATGTGGGCGATGGGATTGAATCAAAGTGTGATTGGCGTGGATAAAAACTTAGCCTTACTCAATATTTCTCTGGTCACAGGACAAATAGGTAAACCCGGAGCGGGGCCTTTTTCCCTCACAGGTCAGCCCAATGCCAT
>CAZEOC010000605.1:0-1985 GCA_964513525.1 uncultured Saprospiraceae bacterium
GGTTCAACAGGAGCTATCTCTGACTTTGATGGTAATTACTCAATTAAAGCTGAGCCTACTGATGTATTAGTATTCAGTTATACAGGAATGGAAACACAAGAAATTGCTGTTGATGGTCGCACTAAAATTGATGTACAATTAAAAGGAGACGCAAAAATTTTAGAAGAAGTAGTTGTTGTTGGTTATGGTGTGCAAAAAAAATCACACTTAACTGGTTCTGTTTCTAAAGTAACTAATGAAAAATTAGATCAAATTCCTACAGCACGTGTAGATGATGCATTAGCTGGTCAAGTTGCTGGTGTAAATATTCAACAAACAAATCCTTCCGCAGGTGAAGCTCCAACTATTCGTGTTCGAGGACCAGGTTCTATCAACCTTAGTTCAAGTCCACTTATCGTAGTAGATGGAATTGCTGTTGGTAGTGATGGCGATTTCTTATCAAGTATTGATATGAATGATGTAGAGTCAATCGAAGTCTTGAAAGATGCAGCATCTTCTGCAATTTATGGATCAAGAGGAGCGAATGGTATCATTATGATTACAACAAAAGAAGGAGTTGAAGGACCAGCTCGTTTGAGTTATGATACTTATGTTGGATTCAAATCTGTACAAGCAAATGATTATTTGACAACTGTTGGTGAATGGTCTGATTTCGTTCGTGAAAATAACGGAGGTGTTTTAACTGATAAAATGGAGTATATCAATCTTATTGGAAACGAAACAGATTGGCAAGAAGTAATGATGGACGGTGGTATGATTCAAAGTCACGCATTATCTGCAAGAGGAGGAACTAAAAATACTAAATATAGAGCTTCAGTATCTTATTTAGATGATGAAGGTGTATTATTAACGGATAACTACAGTAAATTAAATTTCCGTTTGAGTATTAATACTAAAATTAGTGATAGAGTTTCTTTCGGAACAACTTTAAATCCTTCTTATACAACACAAAGAAGATTTCCAATTGGTGTACATGATGCAATTCGTCAAGGTGCTTGGTTACCATTATATGTAACGGATGAAAATATCCAATATGTTAGTGAATATACAAGAAGTGGTCAATTTGCTGGAACTCAAGTAGGAGATTATGCATGGGAACGTATGTTTGATGATTATGACATGGTTACTGGACAACCGGATCCAGGTGCAAGTGGAACTGATCTAAGTACAACATCTAATACATCTGCTTTAGCAAAAGTATTGGAACGTGATAGAAGAAAAAATCAAATGAAGATTTATGCTAATACTTATTTAAAAATAAAGTTATTAGATGGTTTAAACTTCAAACAAACAGTTGGTGGTGATTACCGTTATACTGAAAATACAAGATTCCAAGGTATTCAAGGTAGTAGAAATGGTGCTGGAGATTCTGAATCAACATTATCAACAGCTAATCGTTTTCACGTAGTTTCTGAAAGTACATTAAACTATAGTAAAGATGTTGGAAATCATGAAGTAAATGCAGTTGCAGGTTATGCTTTTGAGCAATGGCAACAAGATGAGTCTTATTTAGAGGCTGCAGGTTATACGAATGATTTATTACAAACTATTCCTTTTTCTAATTTAACTGATGGTTATACTTTAGCAGAGGAATATGCTTTAATTTCTTACTTCTCAAGAGTAAATTATGCTTTTGATGATAAATATTTGTTATCAGCAACAGCAAGATGGGATGGAAGTTCTAAATTTGGATCAAATAACAAGTTTGGATTTTTCCCTTCAGTTTCAGCAGGATGGAGAGTTTCTCAAGAAGACTTCATGCAAAATGTTGATTTCATTGAAGAATTGAAATTACGTGCAAGTTATGGTGTTTCTGGTAATAACAATATTGATCCTTATCTATATGTAGGTTTATTATCTCCGATTTCTACAGGTTTCGGTACTAATGGATTTAATCCAGTAAATATTGCAAATGCAGATTTAAGATGGGAGAAATTATTAGAATCTAATTTATACTTATCGACAGTTCAATCATTAATTGAGAC
>CAZEOC010000606.1:0-1984 GCA_964513525.1 uncultured Saprospiraceae bacterium
CTTAAATTATTATCCTCTTTTATTTCTTGCCCTTCATTAGCAGAAAACCAAAAAGTCGTATTTTCAGATATTAAATTTTCAACATTTTTATTATAATTACCTTCTATAATAATTATATTATTCTTTGCATTTGACACTTTCAAAGTTTCGATTATTTCATCATAAGAAAGAGAAAAATTATCATTGGTCATAATACCATTTGAATACGTTTTACCAGAATAAAAAAATGTAAAATCTTTATCAATTGGAGTATGCTCAGATTGCTGTTTTATCCGATTTATAATATTTTTTTTGGTCCCATCTTCATCTATTAAAATACTTATATCCTTATCAGCTAATTGTTGCGTTTTCAAGAATGCAAACATTCGATAAGCATCATCATCCGAATATTTCAAACTTGATGTTACGGGATAATGTGTTATGCCAACAAGTAGTGCTTTGTCATTTATTTTAGTATTTACTAAAGTAAATGCACTAAAACAAAGAATTCCAAAAAATCCAATTAATATATTTTTCATGAAAAGTTTAATTTATTTATCCTCTGATAAAAATGAATCAATAATTGCGATGAATTGTGCTTTCTGGTCTAAAAATGTATAATGACCTGCATTTTTCATGATTACTAATCCTGAACCAGGAATTAGTTTTTCCATGATTTTTCCATATTCAGGTGGAGTTGCTGTATCATTTTCTCCAAAAATCAAAAGTGTTGGCGTTTTAATATCAGGCATAACTGATTGTAAGTCTGTATTTACAACATTTGATAAAGTTTGTCGCATAACATCTGAAGCCTGTTTATAATCGCTTGAACCCATATTTTGAATATAAGTTTCTTGTAATGGTTTCAACAAAAGACTTAGTAAAGGTAGTTTAGCAAGGTTTTTCAACAATTTATATGAATAAACTTTGATGTAATAATTTAATTTTCGACTTGGCTTTACTCCTGCACTTCCTGTCAAAATTAATTTATGAATCGGAATATGAGTTGCTAATTTAATCGCAATTCTACCACCAAATGAATGTCCTAATACAATTGGATTCTTAATTTTCAATTCTTGGATAAATTCTTGTGTCATTCTAACATAATCATCGTTCGTCCAAGCAGTTTTGGGTTCTGGACTTTGACCAAAACCTGGAAAATCAACTATATAGGTTTCAAAATGTTGTTCAAAATATGGCAATAAAGGCTTGAATATTTTAATATCACAACCCCAGCCATGAAGTAAGATTAGTTTTTTACCTTTTCCTTGAACAGTATAATTAATTCTATTATTGTTAATAATGATTTCCAAAACTTATGTTTATGTGATTACAAATAAATTGAAGAGACAAAAATAATGGTTTATTTATAAAGGAATGTATTTATACAGGATTGAAAATAAAATTATCAATTACTTTATCTTTTTCATTTTATTATTACATTTACAAATCACCTAAAATTATTTTAAATTAATACTTTAAAAGACCAATTTTCAAAAATGAGTCTATTCTCCAAGAATAATAATCCCAGCAAAAAATTTAATATTAAATCTTTAGGAATTGAAGGTTTATATATCGTAGTATTAGGAATCGTATTTGTTCTCTTAGAAATTATACTTTCTGTATTTATTAACGAAATTACTCTTCCACCTTACTTTATCTATAGTTGGTTGGTTATCACCATGTTATTCGCTTTTCTCTTATATAATTCTGAAGAACTTCGAAAGAAACATGGTCAAATTGTTCTATTTTATTTTGGAATAGGAATAATGGCAACCGTGATATATTTGCAATTTCTCAATCAATTCGCAGATAATTTCATTTACTTTTATTGGACAATGGCAGTTTCTATATCATTAGGAATTACCAACTTTAGATTACAAATTCAAATTTGGGCAATACCATTAATTATGGTACTTATTGCGCTCTATTTTGTAGATATTCCAGAATCAGAAAAATTAAGATTTTACATCTGGAACCCTGTAATTACAATCATGTCTTGCTT
>CAZEOC010000607.1:0-1982 GCA_964513525.1 uncultured Saprospiraceae bacterium
TTTTTCCGGTATTCATCTTTTTTTGTTGAATAACGGTCAACATTAATCAGGGATTTACACCGAATTCATCATTCATCATTCATCATTCATCATATTACGGTTCAATAATATTAAAAAATAAATCAAACCGCTTGGCTACCATCTGCTGAAAATCTCCATACGCTTGTTGATTCCCTTCTATCTTTATTTCTCCAGACCGCAGCTTTTCCTTAGCAGATGCCTTATTGGTCAATAAGTCATTAAAGACACTTCTGTTCATAGTGATGGTTGCGGTAGGATTTTTAGACAATATACCAGGTCGATTATGTAGCACTTCATTTTCCAGATAGAGCGAAATCGTCTCGTTTACATCTGGGAAGATTAAGTTGAAGGTGTATTGTTTACCTGCCGCCTTAGTACGGTCTAATCTGACAGCCATATAATCGTAAAAGTTCTCTAGGGAAAGTTTGGTCATAATACCAGCACGAGAAGAACTCCCTTTGCTGTGTTTGGTGATAATTCCTTCCTGCAATTCCTGTGCCCCCGTTAAGTAAAAATTTCTCCACGGGCCAGACTCTGCCTGCATCGCCAAATGCTGATACGTCTTCGTCAATAAGTTTCTTGCTGTTTGGTTCTGGGGTTCTGCAAAGATTAGATGATTCAACACCATAGCGGCCCATCGGTGTTCCCCCTTCTTTATATCTTGCTGTACTTTTTTTAATAATTGCGCACTACCGCCCATATATTCCACATATTTGTTGGCTGCTTCCACAGGAGGTAAAGCATGCAAGGTCGCAGGATTACCATCAAACCAACCATAATATAACTGGTATTGTGCTTTTGCATTATGACTGAGCGTACCGTAGTAGCCTCTATTCGCAAAATAGGAAGATAAGGATTTAGGTAGTTGAATCATCTCTGCAATCTCTAGCATCGTATATCCATTATTAGCTAAATACAAGGTCTGGTCATGGATAAACTTATAGACATCTCTTTGCTTGGTCCAAAGCTCCTGAATAGCGGCTTTTCCCCAAGTGGGCCAATGATGACCGCCAAAAGATATTTCAACATCGGCCCCAAATAACTGAAGACTTTGGTCGATATATTTTGCCCATTTCAAGCCATTTCTTACCTCCGCTCCTCTTGGGGTATATAAATTATGTAGGGTATGATTAATCTCTTCCGCTTGACAAAAGGCTTTGTATTTAGGGAAATAAAACATGCACTCTGCTGGTGCTTCTGCCCCTGGCGTGTTTTGAAAAATTATTTCTACGCCATCAATAGTTAATCGTTGCCCCGTCTCCCGAATCGTAACCGTCGGTTTAAGAATACCATAAGTGCCAACGCTGATAGCTTGCCCTAAACCATTTCCAATAAAACCACTTGGGTCAGTCGGTAATAGCGTACCGAACATGTACATCGAACGGCGAGTCATGGCATTACCCGCTAAAATATTTTCACTAATGGCACTTTCATAAAAACCTTCTGGCGCAATTATATCTACTTCGCCTGCTGCGACCGATTCTTCTGAAATAACTCCATTAATCCCACCAAAATGGTCAATATGACTATGGGTAATGATTACCGCTTTGATTGGTCGTTCTCCTAAATGTTCTGCTACTAATTCCATGGCAGCAGCAGCCACCTCTTCGGAAGTCAATACGTCTATAATAATCCAACCCTCCTCTGTAGCGACTAGGGTCATATTGGCTAAATCAAATCCTCTAATTTGATAGATGCCTTCACAGACTTCAAATAAACCGTGTAGGCTATTCAGTTGTCCTTGCCTCCATAAGCTAGCGTTCACCGTAGGAGGCGCCTCGGCTTTCATAAAATCAAACCGATTAAGGTCCATCACCACCTTCCCTCTTTTATTTTTTATAATAGGGTCTTTTCTAGTAGCAATGAATCCTTTATTCGCATTGTCAAAATCTCTGGTGTCTTCATAAGGCACATCATCTATGCCGAAAGAAGTAATTGTTTTGGACATCTCTTTTTGCTTA
>CAZEOC010000608.1:0-1069 GCA_964513525.1 uncultured Saprospiraceae bacterium
AGATTTAATCCTAAAACAGAAAAATAGCTAACTTTTCATTTAAAGCAGGTTTTCGCCAACCATATTTTTCTATCCAATAAATTGGCTCGAATACAAAGGTACTAAGTACATATAGGTAATCATCATTTGCAATTTTGAAACGATGATGCATTTCATTCATTCTTTTAATCGCTCGTTTCGCTCGTTCACTATCGTAACCATTCTCAAGAATTTCTGCCATGATTAATTCTGTATCATCATAACGTTTTCTTGTTCTATTTTTGAATTCCCCTGTTTTGGATAATAAAAGAGAAATACTTGGAACCGCAAAAGTTCGGTACAAGGCAAATTCTAAAGCTTTTTCTACATCCCAAGGAAAACAATGCGAACCTAAAATACGAACGATTTCTTTATGCTCATCAATTGGATCGAGTTTCGTAATTCGATGAGAAAATGGTTTACGTTTTTGGTTCATGGTTTTGGATTGACTTAATATCTAATTCCTAATAATAATAAGAAATTTATTTTTCAATCGTTCTAACTTTGATTAATTTTAATTGTTTTGATTTATTTCAACTTTCTTTAATTAATATTAATTTAGGTAACTATAATTTAGATTAAAACAAGTTATTGTTTTATGAAACCAATTGAGCAAAATACCTGTATGACTATAATACCAAATTTATTAAATTAGATAAAATGAAGCAGCTTTTTACTTTAGTTATTTTATTGAACTTATCCAGTTTTGTTATTGGACAAACTGCCATTAATTCTGAATTATTAAAATCTATACAAACGTCTTTAGATTTTTCTGAAAATATAAACAAAGAACATCCAAATCATGCACATTTTTTACCTATAGGTTCAAAGATTGATAAAATTACGACTCAAAATGGTAAAGCGAATATTTATTTTACTTTCCCTTTTAAATTCCTGAAAAATTTAACCGATGAAGAGTTTGATGAAGTTATAGAGTTATCAACGCCATATTTTAATATATTGAATAGTTCGGAATATTATTTTTACGCCAAAAATTTAGATGGAAAATATACACCATTTGAAGATTATTTACCTCGTTATGATGTTCCAG
>CAZEOC010000608.1:1079-1980 GCA_964513525.1 uncultured Saprospiraceae bacterium
GGATTATTATACAGAAGATGATGTTGCAGGGAATGATGTTCCAGAAGAATATAATATAGTGGCTCGAAATGTTGGTGATGTAGATAAAAATAAAAATGAAACTACTAAACTTGATGCAGTTGTAGCTTATCCATTACCAAAACAAAGAAAAGGTGCTTTAGAAGGAAAAACGATTTGGCTAAGTCCTGGACATGGCTGGCGTCACTTTAGAGGAGATTGGAGAACACAGCGTATAAATACTTTTGGAGTCGTAGAAGATTTTGGAACAATAGAATCAGTAAATTATTATTTATTAAAGTATTTAGAAAATGCTGGTGCGAATGTTTGGATGGTACGAGAACGAGATATGAATACTAATGAAGTCATTGTCGATGATACAGATAAAGGTTTTTCAATTGAAGGAAAATGGACAGAAAGTTCTGCTTCTGGTTTTCAATCGAATTATAAATATATTTATACGCAACCAGAAGAAACAGGAAGAGCAAGTTTTACACCTAAAATCCCAGAATCAGGTTATTACTGGGTTTCTGTTTATTTTCGAGATGGAAATAATAGAAGTAAAGATGCTCGATATTATGTAGAACATGCAGGCGGAGAAAGTATTGTGAGTGTGAATCAATCTGTACATGGTTTGAGTTGGATTTACTTAGGGCAATTTTATTTTGAAAAAGGCGGTAAAGCTAAAGTAAGTATATCGAATAAATCTTCTGATGTTGGCAAAGCTGTAATTGCAGATGCAGTTCGTTTTGGTGGCGGAATGGGTTCTATAGAAGCGGAAGGGAAATTGAGTGGAAAACCTCGATTTGAAGAAGCAGCTTCTTATTATACTAAATATCAAGGTTTTCAAAGTAGAGATGGTGATGTTACGGTTCGTCCAGAATATGCTGAATGGGAATTAGCA
>CAZEOC010000609.1:0-1978 GCA_964513525.1 uncultured Saprospiraceae bacterium
CCATTGAATCCAACACAAAATACAGGAACACCAGTAGAAACAAATCCTGGAAATATTGGCGTATTTATTAATGGTGTTGCCTTATTTGATTGGAGAGATGGTGTAGCTTGGAATCCAAACACAAATACAATTTGTGGTGGACCAGGAAACCCACCTTGTCCAGGAGGTCCAATGGCACAAATGGATTGGAATAGAGATGCAATCCCAGCAGAAAATGCTGGTTTTGATTGTGCAAAAGGTCACCCAGCAATGGGAAATTATCACCATCACCAAAATCCAACTGCTTTTGATTTAGATGCGACACCAACTTCTGATGTTTGTAATTTATATGATGCAGATGGATTGTATGTTTTGGATGCAACTGCACATTCTCCATTAATTGGATTTGCTTATGACGGTTTCCCGATTTATGGTGCTTATGCTTATACAAATACAGATGGAACAGGTGGAATCACTCGTATGAAATCTTCTTACCAATTAAGAAATTTGACAACAAGAGTGAATGGACCTGCTACAAGTGGAACTTACTTTTTAGGATATTTCAAAGAAGATTATGAATATGTTGCTAACGCAGCTTCTGATTATTTAGATGAGCATAATGGACGTTTTTGTATCACACCAGAATATCCGAATGGAACATATTGTTATTTCGCAACGATTGACGCAGCCTTGAATTCTGCTTATCCGTATGTAGTTGGAAATACATTTTATGGTAATGTTGATGTTGAAATCGTTAATAATGTAACAGAACCAACTTCAGTTTATTTTCCAACAAATACAAGTGCAACTTTATTTGAAACCTTAGATGTAGGAATTTATCCAAATCCTGCCACTGATTTAATTGCAATTCAATTTAATGGTTTAGTAACAGTAGATTTTCAATTAGATTTAGTTGATGTTAGTGGGAAAATTATTGAATCAAAGTCAATCAATAAAGGACAAACAATTGCTTATTTTGATGTGCAAACTGTGTATAACGGAACTTATTTTGTGAAAATCTCTAATGGAGATGAAAGCACAACGAAGAAAGTTGTAATCGCAAGAGATTAGAATAATATAGAAGTTATCGATTCAGTAATATAGAAAAAGAAAAATTTTATATGTTTAAACTGACCCCAATCTCTCTCTTGAAAAAGAGGGAAGCAATATTCAGCTTCACAATTTACTTTAAGTTGAGGTTTTAGCCCCTCTTTTTTAAGAGAGGGGTTGGGGTGAGTTTCATGATGCTGAATAGTTACTATTAAAAATCAAACAATGCAATTTAAAATTTCATTTATTTTAATCGTCTTATTTTTTAGTTGTCAATCAAGAACTTATACAACCATTCTAACAGATGATTTTTCAATTAGCTTTCAACCAACTTTTGGAGGAAAAAAATTAATTATTAATAAAAAATATGCTTACCAATCCGATAGTATAGAAATTAATAAATTAAGATTTTATCTATCTAATTTTAAATTTTATAAGGATAATAAATTAATCTTTCAAGAAGCAAATAGTCATCACTTGCTGGATTTATCATATAAAAATTCATTACAATTGAAGTTCAAAAATTCAGAATCTCCAACTTTTAATAGAATTCATTTTAATATTGGAATTGATAGTTTGACTAATGTTTCTGGAGCTTTTGGTGGTGATTTAGACCCAACAAATGGTATGTATTGGACTTGGCAAAGTGGTTATATTAATTTCAAATTAGAAGGAAAAAGTAAACTTTGTCCGACTCGAAATAATGAATTTCAATTTCATTTAGGTGGTTATGAATCACCATTTTATGGTTTGCAAACAGTTTATGTTACGCTTTCTGAAGACAAAAAAAATATAGTCAATATAGATATACAAGAATTTTTATCTGAGATAGATTTGACTATTGAAAATACAGTGATGTCACCAAGCAAAGCAGCAGTAGATTTAGCAGAAAAAATCGGCGGATGTTTCGAGTAGTTACAAAGGTATCGGACACCTTCAAGGTGTCCGA
>CAZEOC010000610.1:0-1974 GCA_964513525.1 uncultured Saprospiraceae bacterium
GAGCCAATTCACTTTTCTATTTAAGCACTAAATTAAAACCACAATCACTCGCATTAATCAAAACCTATATTTTCTTTAAACAGATTTATAGTTTTATTAACATTTCAACCCTTCTCAAACAGTCAATGTAAAGTTAAGTAAAAGACTATGTAAAAAAAGTCATATTCCGCTTTTTCAAGAGCAAAAACACATCAACTTGAGTTAACAATCCCACTCAAAACATACACTAAACTTAATACATTAAGTCATCCTGATTTAGACGCTCGTTCTAAATTTGTATCAAAGAATTTTAGAATATATAAAAAATTTAAATCAAAACCTATGCAAAAGATTTTAGCTTCCTTTTTGGTACTATGCTTTGTAAGTACCCTTACTGCACAGACAATTTTCGATGAGAGAATTGAGGTGCCTGCCGGTTATGCACCGGTTGAATTTGTAATGCCTCCATCTCCTTTGGACTTACAAGTTTTATTTATTGGTGGTACAGACATTGTACAAACAACACCAACTTATGGTAATCCTGCCGGACAAACTGTTGCCAAAGAATGGCACGATTTCATCGGTTTCACTCCTGATGAGACTAACGAAAGTATGGGCTGGGTTTCTGTAAATCACGAGATGATCTACAGTGATGACAACATCGGAGACGGTGGAGGAATGACTGTTTTTCGTGTAAAACGAGCTGCTAATGGCGATCTTGAAGTTATGGATCAAACTTTAGAAGATGGTCGACAAGGAGAATTTTTCAATGTAGATTTCGCTAACACGGTTGGTGAAACAGGTATGAACTGTGGTGGTATCTGTTCTATCGTTGATGGTAGAATCTGGACTGCCGAAGAATGGTTTAGAAGTAGTAACAACTCTATCGCTGGTGGCGTAAGAGACACTTCTGATTATACTATTTCTTCTGACATCCCTGGTTGGGATGGTGTGACTTTAAAAAAGTATGAGAACTTCAACTGGATGGTTGAAATCGATCCACGTCAGGCAAAAGCGATCCGTAAGCAATACAACTGGGGTCGTCAACCTTTCGAAGGTGGAGCAGTAGCACCAGGTAACAAAATCGTTTACCTTGGTCCTGATGCAACGCCTGGTTTCTTTGGAATGTTCGTTGCAGAAACTCCAGGAGACTTCACTAAAGGTACACTTTTCGCATACAAGCATGACAAGCCAGGATGGCACTGGACACCAATCTGGGAAGATGGATCAGCATTAAATCACAAAGATTTTGCAGTAGAAAAAGGTGCTACTATGTTCAACAGAATCGAATGGGTTGCAATTGATCCTTATGACAACTTCATCTACTTTACAGAGACTGGCCGTGACAACCCAGGTGGTCGATGGGCAGACGAAAACGACAAAGGTGCCGTACACCACCCTTACCACATTGCAAGAGCTCAATCATTTGGCTTGGACTCTCCAAATGATCCTGATTACCCAGATTACTATGGTCGTATCTGGAAGTATAATCCAAAGACCTCTGAAACTTCTGTATACCTTGAAGGTGGGCCATTCCTTACCGAAAGTCCTGAAGAAGCAGATTACCCTGCTGTTCACTTATCAAATCCTGATGGTTTGAATGTTATGCAGATTGGTGGCCGTTCTTTCTTAGTAATTCAGGAAGATTTAAATGGTACTTCTTTTGGAAGAACACCTGCTGGAAACAGCAACAGAATGTGTGAAATGTACTTGCTTGATCTTACTATTCAGGATCCTACATTGGATGATTTGATCCGTATCGGAGTAGGTCCTGCTGGTGCTGAAGTTACGGGTGCAATGCCAACTCCGGATGGAAAATCTCTATTGGTCAATGTTCAACACCCACGTACAGACAATCCATTTCCATACAATCATTCTTTAACACTGGCGATCCACGGTTTTGATAACATTGATGCTAGTAGCTTATCTAGTGTGAGTGGTTCTTCTAATTTCAATATGGATTTAGGCAATGAACTTCAGAATGATAAAGCCACA
>CAZEOC010000611.1:0-1969 GCA_964513525.1 uncultured Saprospiraceae bacterium
TACATGACTGAAATAAACATTGCCTTCTACATAGTATTTTCTATTGTTCCAGTTGTGCTTAAAGTCCAAACCACCTGAATATGCCTCCTTATGCAGGAAGTCAACATTGGGCTCTAGATTTCTATTAGTATTTGTAAAGATAGCACCCATATAAGAGTTACGGTCATTAAAGTCCTTCTGCACACGTGTCGTAAAGTAATTGGTCAATGGTTCGACAAGTTCTTTTCTTTCAGATCCCACTTCATCCAATTGTGCTAATACATCTCCTCTCGTATCCAATTCTATTTGCCCAAAGGTTTTTTGAGTGACACTTTCCAATACTCCTATGGCCCAACCTCCTTTTGTTTTTCCACTAAACTTAGCCGCACCCAAAATCCGGGTGGATACAGGTATATTTTCGAATTCTCCCTTTCTTGACTGTGCGCTGGTGGAGGATTGAGGTTGACGTCCTATACGTCTGGAGAAAAATAGATTATCGGCTCCGCCTCCGACTCTGAAATCAAAGATGTTCTTGTTCTCTACAAAAAATGGACGCCTTTCTTGAAAAAATATTTCAAACCCATCCAATGCTATGGCGCCAGGATCTGCATCTACTTGTCCGAAATCAGGATTGACCGTAAGGTCTAAAGTAAGGTCATTCGTTATGCCGATCTTAGCATCTAGTCCCACAGTTACTTGTGCATCGCTTCCATCATCGAACGGACTGCCTTCTACCGCAGGATATCTATCGAGTTGACTGACAATATAAGGTTGTACTTCCAGTTGCTTTTGCGGCTTTAGACCTTTCAGTCCTTTGAGTATTCCAAACTCACTCACCCAACCAGGAGGATTAGCTTCCAAGGGCTGCCATACGGAACGTTCTTCATTGGGAAAGTACCGCCTTGTAGATTGCAAGCCCCAGACTTGCTCGTCCTCACCGCTGAATCGTAGTTGACTAAGCGGAACTCTAAATTCTGCATACCATGCATCTTCTCCAATTCGGGTTTTTACATACCAGATGGGATTCCAGCTGTCGTCAAAGTTGCCATTGTTGGATATGAATTCATCACCCTTCACACCAGAGACTGAGACGGTAAATGAAAAAGCCGTCCGATCATCATTATAACTATCAATATTGACTTCGATCCAATCACCAGGAAAATCATCCCGACGGCCCATACGCTTCTCTAGGATGCTCATATCGGATTGCATACACTTAAAAGCGAAGTACAGATTCTTGTTGTCGTAGATGATTTTCATGTATGTCTGCTCTGAGGGATCAGTGCCTACATCAGGTTCGAATTCTGTGTACTGTCCTGACCAATCTACCAGATCCCAAGCTGCTTCGTTTATTTCGGCATCTATAGAAGGCGCCGCTAGTTCTCCAATATGTTGGGTGATATAAGTCCGTTTTTGGATTGCATCCTGTGCTGATCCATACAGACAAGACATCAGGGTAATTAGGAGTATTAATTTCTTTTTATTTGCCATATGTTACGTTAGGCTTAGTGTAGAAATGATTTAATAGAAAGCTAACTATGTACGAAAATGTATAATATCTTCAGAAGGAAGTCAGACTAACGCAATGGATTTTTCGACCAAGTAATGAAGTGGTTGGAATATTATGCAAACTTGGACTAGAGGAGACTATATAGATATGGGTTCAGGTTCTATTTGTCATTAGGAATAATGATGTTCTATAAATGCTAGAGGTGAATTATTTGGGATATTGTGAGTGGGGAATATTATTTTATTGTCTTGCGATTTGGGCTTTCGGCTAAGGAAGGTAAATGAGATTATTGTAGTTATGGTTTATATCAATGTTTGATTAAAAAACTGAGAATGAACGGTTAATGGCTGTACCCAGCGTAGGCGATAGCCTATGATGTGGTCACAGCATGTTGAACAAAACCTTCGGTAACACAAGGCATGAGCTTTGCACTACCTCAGGCATTATAAATTTCAAAATAAAGTTATGAAAAAAAAGAAA
>CAZEOC010000612.1:0-1961 GCA_964513525.1 uncultured Saprospiraceae bacterium
AATGACGAGGCGACACTGCCACAACAATGCCCACTACACCACCATCGCTAACCACCCCCAAGTGTGGTTCTACCCCATGAATGCTGCCACGGTTGAGTACGTAGCTGATATTACCACTCAGAGGCGTTTTATTGACTACTTCGGCAGAGGTGTAAGTATAGCGTTGCCGAAGGGAATCATTCTGAAAACTATCTATTTCAACCGACTCGGTATAAAATGCATTTGGCAAACGGGATAGAAGCTCTGCGTTTTCGGCTCTCAACTGTTCGTTTTGTTCTCTGAGTCGAATGAAGTTTCGCGCGCCTTCTGCTTTTTCCATTGCCTTACCCGAATACAAGAACCAGGAGTTTTCTGCTATCTCTTTTTGGTGACTATTATGTCTGATAATCAGGAATAAACAGCAAACCTCCAACAAGGCGAACACCAAGAAAGCACCTCTGCGAGAGAAGAGTTGAAGCAAGCTACTCATGATCTAACTATTTTCCAATAAAACAAGCTATACGCTACCCCGAGGAATTAAAATGGGCATATAACGGTTCGTGTCAGCCAGGGCAGCACTGGTGCCACGAACAACAGCTCTTAGCGGGTCTTCTGCCACACTCACAGGTAGTTTCGTTTTGGCCGAAATACGTTTGTCTAATCCTCGCAGCAGTGCACCACCACCAGTGAGGTACAAGCCTGTACGATAAATGTCACTAGCCAACTCAGGAGGTGTAGCTTCAAGTGCTCGGAGTACTGCCTCCTCAATCGAAGTTACAGATTCATCAATTGCAGCGGCAATTTCCTGATAAGAAACATATATCTGACGCGGAATACCTGTCATAAGGTCTCTACCATTCACAGCAAAGTCGTCTGGTGGATTCTCCAATTTCGGTAAAGCGGAACCTACGTGAATTTTGATCTGTTCGGCCGTACGTTCACCAATGAGGATATTGTGCTGACGCTTCATGTAATTCATGATGTCAGTCGTCAGTTCATCACCGGCTGTTCGAATAGACTGATCGGTAACGATCCCCGATAGTGCAATAACGGCAATTTCCGTAGTACCACCACCTATATCAATAATCATGTTACCGATAGGTTCTTCCACATCGATACCGATACCCAAAGCAGCGGCCATGGGCTCGTAAATAAGGTATGTTTCTTTAGAGTCTACGTGGTCAGCAGAATCGAAGACGGCACGTTTTTCTACTTCTGTAATACCAGAAGGAATACAGATAACCATCTTGAGGTGAGTGAAAAACCTACGTTTGCGGCCGATCATCCGGATCATGCCTTCAATCATATTTTCAGCCGCCTTGAAATCTGCGATAACGCCATCTTTCAACGGACGGATTGTTTTGATCTCCTCGTGTGTTTTTTCGTGCATTTGCATGGCCTTACGACCAACAGCAATGGTATCCTCTGTTTTTCGGTTGAATGCTACGATAGATGGTTCATCTACAACTACTTCTCCATCTTGGATGATTACGGTATTGGCCGTCCCTAAGTCGATGGCCAGTTCTTGTTTGAATAAGCTAAAGAGCTTCATTAATATTTTGTTCTCCTGTAAGAATCTATTTGAGTTTAGCTTTTGAAAATTCTAATAGATTCTAAATTTTACGTAAAAAGCGAGTTTCTGTTTCTTGTATGGGTGAAGATAACTATAAACAGTCTTATAATAGTCTAAATTATTATAAATAAAAGCGAGAAACTGCCTTATGTTAGCTATTAACTGCAAAACAACGGAAAATTGTACGAAGAATGGTCACTTAATGGCTGATATTTTAGTTTAAAAGACGAAAAGGTATATTATAAGCGTGAAGAGTGAGAGATGAGAGGTGTACGTGGCTAATGTGGAAGTAAAAAAGCCACCTACACTCCTCATTCTTCACCTCTCACCTCTGAATTTTTATGTCCTTATTTAAACTTCGTGGATCCCTTTCAAAATCTCAAACCATCATTCTAGGTATAGTTGGATT
>CAZEOC010000613.1:0-1956 GCA_964513525.1 uncultured Saprospiraceae bacterium
ATGCGTCAATATATTTTTCGGTGGTAAATTATTAAAATAATTTGAGTTGCGTGTTGCGCGTTTCGAGTTGAACAATCATTAAAGTGCTAATTTTTTGAGTCAAAAAAGAGATATTTACAAAAAAGTAGTTTTTGAGCTAATACACAACCCGAAACCCATAACACACAACTTGAATTAAAATAATTCTAAATATAAGGATTTATCCTGTAAATATTGAAGAATAACCTTAGGAAATGCAAATTGTTTTAAATTATTTTTTTCAATTTTTATAAAATCATTTCCTTCTATTATTTGACCTAATTCTATTTCCCAAAAAGTAGCAATTACTTTACGGTGTGTCAACATTTGATGATACGGTTTACTAATTTTCGTAATGCTAAAATCTTTATTATCTAATATATTCAGCCATGTTGAATGCTTTTTGACCTCTTCTTGTTCTTTTTTCTCTGAAAACTCTATTAAAGGAAATTCATATAAGTTTCGCCAAATATCTTTTTGGGTTCGTTTATTTATCCATAAATGACCTTTATGATTAAGGATTAAATAATGGAAATGGCGTTCTTTTTTTACAATTTTTTTCGATTTAACAGGCAACTTATCAATACTTTTGTTTTTAAATGCTTGACAATCAATATTGAATGGGCAATTATTGCATTTAGGCAATTTTGGCGTGCAAAGTGTCGCACCAAAATCCATAATTGCTTGATTGTACTTACCTGCTTTTTTTACATCAATTAACTCATTTGCTAGTTTAGAAAATAGCTTTTTACCAGTTGTG
This sequence comes from uncultured Saprospiraceae bacterium, assembly GCA_964513525.1. GTDB lineage: Bacteria > Bacteroidota > Bacteroidia > Chitinophagales > Saprospiraceae > CAWVWD01. The sequence continues at coordinate 779 of CAZEOC010000613.1, forward strand.
CTATCAATTGGCGACTCAATACCAAAAATTCTTGCTAAAACTCTGTAAACATTTCCATCAACAACAGCATGAGGTAAATTATAGGCAAAGGAAGCAATGGCAGCAGCAGTATAAGGTCCAACACCTTTCAATAATAATATATCCTTGTAGGTTTTAGGAAACACTTCATCTAACTCATAAGTAATATGTTTTGCGGTAGCATGTAGGTTTCTAGCGCGTGAATAATAGCCTAATCCTTGCCACAATTTCATTACATCATCTTCAGGCGCATCAGCCAAATCTTTAACCGTCGGATAGTTTTTAGCAAAATTCTGAAAATATGGTAAACCTTGTTCTACCCTAGTTTGCTGCAAAATAATTTCCGAAAGCCATATCAAATAAGGATTCTTTTCATCTTTCCACGGCATTGGTCGATGTTGCGTTAATGCCCAGTCAAGTAGTTTTTGGCTAAATGTAGTTTTAATGAAATCCGTTTTGCTCATGCTTTAAATTCTAATAAAATATGTTACTTATTCTTAAATAATAGTCTTTATTCTGAATAATGATGATTAAATTTTAAGAACATCTCTAAAATAAATTTTGAAGATACCTTAAAACACGATTTAAATATTTCTTTTAAAAAATAAAAATTAGTCTCATTTTAATATTCAACTCTTTGATTTCTAACTGTTTTTGCGTAAAAAAGGTTAAATTTCAAAAAAAAGGATCAGTTTTTAGTATTTTTTGGGTCTTAGACTTGAATATTAATAAATATTTGCTTTGCTTTGAAGCCTTTTAGTATAAAACCTTAACCGTCAAAGGTTTATATGTAGAAAAAAAACTTGAATAGAAAACAATTTAAAGGTTAATTTCGTTTAAATATTTTACAAGTTGGTTTATTGATTTTTCTACAAAAAAACTCATAACCATTATATTTTAGCAGCAAAATTTCAGATTAGTTAAAAGGTACTTTTACAATATTAAATTTTGCAAATAGAGACTATTAAATTATCATTCAATTTAATACGGTAATAAAAGCATTATCACAGTAGTTTTGATTTACTAAAAAATTTCATGATTATATGAAAGTAAAGTTTCAATATAATTATAATTTTTTTAGAAGAATTCAGAAGATTTAGAAAAAGATATTCAATAGTTTTTGATTACTTTTTTCTTTTACAAATCCTGTAAAAAACTAT
>CAZEOC010000614.1:0-1954 GCA_964513525.1 uncultured Saprospiraceae bacterium
AATGCAAATGATGAAAGCGGGAATAATAATAATGGGGTAGTCAATGGGGCAATATTAACGACAGATAGATTTGATAAACAAGAAAGTGCTTATTTGTTTGATGGTGTCGATGATTTTATAGAGGTTATTAATTCTCCTTCTTTAGAAAATACAGAGAATGGATTTACTGTTAGTTCTTGGATTTTTATAAATGAATGGTTTCCGAATATTAGAAATTGGGGAGCTATTGTTGATAAAAATAGACAATTTAGTTCAGTTATTTATGAAAATGGATTGCATGGTAAAGGTGGATGTGATGTTCCAACTTCTTCTCCTATTGAAAAAGATAAATGGACATTAGTCACAGTTTCCTATAATGCTAATACTGGAATTTATGCTGGGTATTTAGATGGTAATTTAATTGGCACAGTAAATTGCACCTATATTCCTTCAAATATGAGTAACCTTTTAATTGGAGTTGACCCTCCAGGACAGAGAGAATTATTCAATGGAAAAATCGATGATATCCGAATTTATAATAGAGCATTATCAGATGCTGAAATACAAGAACTGTTTGAATGCGAAAATGATGGAGTAACTCCAATCTGTACTACTAATTTTTCTACCCAAACCTTCACTTCCCAAGCTCAACTAGACAGTTTCCAATGTGATTGCCCCAATCAAACCATAGAAGGCGACCTAATAATAAACGGAGATGACATCACCGACCTATCTAACCTAAGCTGCATCAAAACCGTCACAGGCAATGTACATATCGGTGATAGCCTAACTATTCCATCCAATGATATATTACAAACTTTAGATGGCTTAAGTGGCATTATGACGATTGGGGGCAATTTAATTATTTGTAATAATCCAATGCTACGTAGCTTGAGTGGTTTTAGTAGTTTAATGGAAGTCGGCGGAGATATTCAAGTGAAAAATTGTGTAGTACTGGAATCTATTCGTTTGACAGTTCTACAAAGCGTAGGGGGCAGTTTTGTTATTCGTGGTTGTCCATTTTTAATAGAAATTGGAGAATGGGGTTTATTTGGTTTACCTGGAGGCGATTTTATTATTGATGGTAGTTTTAGATTAGGCAGTTTAGGAGGCTTTGGCGGATTCACTTTTATTGGAGGCGACCTTTTCTTAATTAATACAGGGTTACCTGATTTAAAGGAATTGAAAAATTTAATTACTTTGTTAGGCTGCTTTCACATTATTGGGAACGAACAAATTATTGATTTGCGTGGATTGAGTAGTTTACAAGTAATAGGGGAAGATGTGCGCATCAAAAACAATGAATTTATTACCAATCTGGATAGTTTAGCCAGTTTAGAGATAATCAATGGTAGTCTAATTATCATGGGGAATTCGAAGCTTAATAGTTTGGATGGATTACGTAATTTAACTACAGTCGGCGATACGCTAATGGTAACGCTCAATGATACACTGAGTAATTGTTGTGGCATTAAGGATTTATTACAAAATGGTGGAGTAGGAGGCCCTATTATGATCTCGGCTAACTTAATGGGGTGTATGAGTCCGATGGACATTGATACGACTTGTAATTTGGATTGCGACAACCTAGGACTAAATGTAGGAGCTATTTGTTCTGATGAAAATGGGGCAGAAGGAGTTGTTAATGGGGTATGTATTTGTGTAACGGATACGCTTGTTGATATGAACGATGATGGCTTTACCAACGACGTAGATTGTGACGACAATAACCCAGATATTTATCCTGGCATTATAAATTGATGGAAACAACCCGTTATTATTTGTACGCTAATTATTATTTCTGTAAATTGTATTTTATATTTCCATTAACTACACCATAATAAAAATATTGTAAAGTTTGTCTCACCCACTTCATGGGCTCGAGTAGGGAATATTAAAGGACTTATTACTCACTACATTAACTCATACTTACCTTTCCCTATATTATTAATTTCTGGTACAAAGTATCACTGCT
>CAZEOC010000615.1:0-1936 GCA_964513525.1 uncultured Saprospiraceae bacterium
CTTTGCTGTCAGAACGCCTTTGGCTGTCAGATTCTCTACGTTAGTAAGAATATAGCTTTTTTAATATTGTGAATAATGTAAGTATTTATACTAAGATTAAAAAAAACTACTAATCAATCTGACAGCCAAAGGCGTTCTGACAGCAAAGCGGTCTGACAATGCAATGGTCTGATTACTATTTTTTATTTAATCACTAAAAACTGTCTTACTGAATTTCCGTATTTTAATAAATATAAACCACTTTTGAAAATAGATAAATCTACTTGAAAATTGGAATTGAGTACATTTTCAGAATGAATTACTTTTCCATTTGTATCAAAAATTTGAAATAATTCTGTTGAATTATTGTCTAATATTTCAACATTTAAAAAGTGGCTACTTGGATTTGGAAAAATATTGAATGTAAATACTTTTTCAATCTCATTGGTAGAGTTTGGTGAATTTTCTGCATTAAAAGTTGGAGCTTGTAAGATAAAATTTCCTGTTCCATTCGGAAAACGTGCATAAGCCACATCAATTATTTGAGCACCAAAACTTACAGAATCTATTTTATTAAGCATAGAATCAGATAAAATTACAGCTTCACCGTTAATAGATAATTTGAAATTGGTATGTAAATCTCCTTGTTCTTGGTCTTCATCTGCCCAAATAATTAAATATTCATTTGCCGCTAAAGATAATCCTATTGGTAATTGAAATTTAGCGTGATTATCTGACTTGTCACTAATGTACCAACCGCTCATATCAACGGTTGAACCAGATACATTGTATAATTCTATCCAATCATCAAATTCACCATCATCATCCGCCGCAGTCGTATCATTTGATGCCATTAATTCATTAATTACGACAGTTTGAGCATTTGTCGTATTTGTAAACATTGCCAAAAGACAAAGTAAAAGTGTTGTTTGTAATCCTTTTTTCATAATTAAAAATTTATTAGTAAATATTGAATTTTCAAGATTAATTCTGTTCTAAATAAAAACAAAAGCTTTTGACGAAACTTAATGCAAAAAATTGTATTAGAATTGAAATAAAAATAATGATACTGGCTTAATTCGTATTTTTTGAAATTTTTTCTGCAAAAAATACTTCGTTAAACAAGCACATCAATTTATGCTTCAATCTTTATGCTTTTGTAATTATTTATTCAAAACGTAAAAAAAGTTCTTTTTGTGTATTAAATGATTTACATAAAAATGTGCTTCAGAGAAGCAAACTGTTTATAGCTTTCGTGCGCTTAAATTATTTCTATAAACAGATTGCTTCTTCGAAGCATTTATGAAAACCAAAAATATCTTTTGAATTTTAATTCAAATAAGAATTTAAAAAATGTAATGCTGATACTTCTTAGAGTTGATAAATTAGCCTAATTTTGGAAAATTCAAAACTACGTTTTTGAAATACCATATTTATGCAAAGTTATTAATTATTAATCATCAAAAAATAATAATTGATAAAATAGAAAATACCAATAATGAATCATACAATTTTTAAACCTTATCTGCTAAAAACTGCAGAATATAAAGGTGGAAAAGGAGTTAATGAAATTACTACTAAAGCGGACAAAATCTATAAATTATCGTCTAATGAAAATCCAATTGGAAGTTCACCTAAAGCTTTAGAAGCGATTAAAAAAAGTGCGGAAAATCTTCATATTTATCCTGACAGAACGGGTATTCAGTTAGAAGAAGCTTTAGCTGGTTTTTACAATAATGAATTAACACCAAATCATTTTGTACCAACGAATAGCGGTTCTGAAACGATAGAGTTTATAGCGAGAGGATTCTTGAATGAAGGCTTAGAATGTATTGTTTCTAATCCATCATTTATGCCTTATACGATGTTTTCAGGTTGGAATGGTGCGACGGTTGTAAATGTACCTTTATTAATGCCAAATTATGAATTAGATGTGGATGGAATTTTGGCAGCAATT
>CAZEOC010000616.1:0-1923 GCA_964513525.1 uncultured Saprospiraceae bacterium
TTAGAATTGCCTGACCCCTGACTCCTCTCTCCTGACCCCTTCTCCCCACAAATATCAGTATAATTCGACCGAAGCAATCAAAATTTTGTTAGTTCTTTGTAAACTTGTGCGAGAAAGATTGTTTTAAGTCTAATCTAAGTAGTCCATCATAGAATGTTCCTTGAAAAATAAGTACGAAAAACTACTACTCGTATCTCATAGAGTATATCTTTGTTTCAATCAAAAGAAAGAGAATAGTCAATGAGAGCCCCAGTCTTCCAATGGTATCCACGGAATCCGTTAAGTAGTATGGGACGAGTCAATTCTTGAAAATAAGTATTTGGTGAAGATTTTCTGCATAGAAATCTATCCCGCAGGTGAGATTAATCAGCTAAACGATTGACTTGATTGACTATTATCTTTAATAATTTTTCACCAATATTAAAGATATGGCAAAGCGTAAATCAGTTAAATCCGTCAAATTTTCATTAGTGAATCCTCATGCTGCTGGCATAGATGTCGGCAGTCGTAGTCATTGGGTCTGTGCAGGTGAAGGACAGACTAAAGAATACAAAGTATTCACCGAAGATTTACACGAAATGGCAAAGTGGCTAAAATCCTTAGGTATCCAGACCATAGCTATGGAAAGCACTGGTTTTTATTGGAAGAGCCTCTTTTTACTACTTCAAGATTACGGTTTTGAAGTGATTTTAGTCCATGCTGCTCATGTGAAAAATGTACGTGGTAAAAAATCAGACATGTTAGATTGTCATTGGATATGGCAATTACACAGTGCTGGTTTATTATCTGCCAGTTTTCAGCCTGATAATTTTACTGAACGCCTACGGGCTTATACTCGACATCGCAAGAGTTTAATCGACGGTGCAGCTCGATATATCTCAAAGATGCAAAAAGCAATGGTCGTCCAAAATATCCATTTATCTGTCGTGCTAACCGACATTACAGGCAAAAGTGGAAAAGCTATCATTGCAGCAATCTTACAAGGCGAACGAGACGGTCATAAATTAGCAGCATTAGCTCATAGTCGAGTGAAAGCCAGTAAAGAAGAGATTGCCAAAGCCTTAACAGGACATTGGAAAGAACAGCATCTGTTTGAACTTCAACAATCTTGGGATATGTACAATTTCTATCATTCTCAAGTTAATGAATGTGATAATCGAATTGAGATATTGCTTCAACAAGAAGCCGAAAAGCAACATGTTCAAGACTTAGCCTATGAGCCGAAAAAAAAAAGCAACGAGCAAAAAATGACCCGCAGTTTGATTTAGCTCTTCGAGTTTATCAATTAGCAGAAGGAAAAGACCTTTTGGAAATTGATGGTGTTGGCTATGGCTTGCTTTTTAATTTACTGGCAGAAGTCGGTTTAGATTTATCTAAATTTCCTTCCGCCAAGCATTTTACCAGTTGGTTATGTTTATGTCCAAATAAACGTGTTACTGGCGGCAAAGTCATATCCAGTAGAACTAGAAAAAATCAAGGACGATTAGCCTATGCTTTTAGGCAAGCGGCTAATGCAGTCGGTAATCAAAAAGATACTGCTTTAGCTTATTCTTTCAGGTCTTTGGCTGCTCGACGAGGTCGAAAAGTTGCTATTACAGCTACAGCTCGTAAAATTGCCATTACTGTTTATAATGTCTTAGAAAAAGGACAAAAATATCAACCTATGGGTACCGAAGAATACCAAAAATTGGTTCGTATTAAAAAAATAAGGAACATTCAAAGAACTATGCGAAAGCACCAGATAGAAGTTAATGAATTAGCGGTTATCTGAGCTTTCTTTATTTACAAGTTGGGCAATTCGGTCTGTAGTACACTTCTGTACTACTATAATCTTTTTGCCTAATTTATTCTGAAGCTAATAATTTAGTTTTAGATGAGGTGGACAAGACAGAATATCTCAATTGTATTTAGCAACCACAAGCC
>CAZEOC010000617.1:0-1919 GCA_964513525.1 uncultured Saprospiraceae bacterium
AACAAAAATCAATCCAAATATATAAATAATTATAAATCGTTTTAATTAAACTATTGTTAATCAGGTGATTACGCTATTTAAAATTTTATTATTTAATTTATTATTTTTTTTGAAATTGTTTTTAATGTATCGAATATGTTGTTTTCATTCTTCTAAAGACTTCATTTTTACATTATAATAGGTATTTATTAAGCAGATAACTTGTTTTTGTTTTCCGTATTATGAATAATGAATCGTTAATATTTTATCAAATTGAGTTTGAAACTTCCCTCTAAACTTTAATTCCTTACATTTGTGAAAAAATAATTTATGGGAAAATATATCGCCAGACTACTACTTAAATTATCAGGTTGGAAAGTAAATCCTGTTGTTCCTAAAGAAGCACAATACTGTGTTATGATAGCAGCACCACACACGACTAATTGGGATGCTTACTATACTCGATTAGCTTTTTATATTTTGGATATTCCAATGAAAGTCGCAATTAAAGACTTTTGGACAAAACCGCCTTTGGGTTGGTTAATCAAACCATTTGGTGGAATTGGAATTAATAGAAAACCACAAATGGAAGGCGAAAAACGCCAAAGTTATGTCGAGGCGATGGCGGAATTAATTAAAAATAATAACCCGATTGCAATGGTTATTGCTCCAGAAGGTACACGAAAATTAACGTCAAAATGGAAAACTGGTTTTTATCACACAGCAGTTGAAGCGAATGTTCCGATTACTTTTGGGTATTTAGATTATAAAAAGAAAGAGGCTGGAGTAGGTGGATTTGTTTTGCCAACTGGAAACATAGAAAAAGATATGAAAGTCATCATGGATTTTTATCGGAATATTTCGGGTAAGTTTCCAGAGATGTTTCAATTAGATGAGCGATTTGCTTAAATACAGATATTCACTAATTACACCAATGAGTTTTCTAATCTTTAAGTGCATCGGTGTAATTAGTGAATTTTAGTATTTAAATCTACAAAGGAATATTTCCATGCTTCTTCTTCGGCAAACTCACCGCTTTATTCTCTAACATTGCAAATGCTTTAATCAATTTTCGTCTTGTATCTTTCGGATAAATCACTTCATCAATAAAACCACGTTGAGCTGCACGATAAGGATTCGCGAATTTCTCCGCATATTCAGTTTCTTTCTCTGCTAATTTTTCCGCAGGGTTTTCCGCCGCTTTGATTTCTTTACGAAAAATAATTTCACTCGCACCTTTTGCTCCCATTACTGCAATTTCTGCCAAAGGCCAAGCAAAATTCATATCTGCTCCAATGTGTTTAGAATTCATCACATCATACGCTCCACCGTAAGCTTTACGAGTAATTACGGTAACTCTTGGTACTGTAGCTTCGCTCAATGCATATAAGAGTTTTGCACCGTTTGTAATGATTCCATTCCATTCTTGGTCTGTTCCTGGCAAGAACCCTGGAACATCTACCAAAACTAATAACGGGATATTAAAACAATCACAAAAGCGAGTAAAACGAGCTGCTTTTTTAGAACTCTCTACGTCCAAAACACCAGCTAAACTCATCGGTTGATTTGCTACAATTCCAACACTTCTACCTGCAATCCTCGAAAATCCAACTACAATATTTGTCGCATAATCTTTATGAATCTCAAAGAAAGAATCCGTATCTACAATTCCTTCTATCACTTCCCGCATATCATACGGTTGATTAGGATTCTCAGGAACAATCGTTTCTAAAATTGCTCGAACTTCATCTCCTAATTCATAAGGTAATTTCATTGGTTTATCTTCGCAATTTTGCGGCATATAACTCAATAAATGCTTTACCTTATTAATACAATCAATATCATTTCCAGCGGTCAAATGCGTTACACCAGATTTAGTTGAATGAGCCGACGCTCCACCTAATTCTTCGGAAGTTACCTCTTCATTTGTTACTGTTTTA
>CAZEOC010000618.1:0-1909 GCA_964513525.1 uncultured Saprospiraceae bacterium
TTGGAGGAAATGCAACGTGCAATTATCATTCGTCATGGAGCGACACATCAAACACTTTTAAATTCAAAAGGTGAATTGGTTACACCAAATGAATTTTCTAAAATTGCAACTAAAATCTGTCGAATTGCAAATGGAAATATTGGAGAAGCTTTAAATCTTTGGGCTTTATGTACAGAGAAAGTAGGAGAAGAACAAGTAAAACATGTATTCAAATCTGGTGCTGTTATGCCGAGTTTTGTAACGCCAGATACTGCAATCGTTCTTTCTGCAATTATGATGGAAAAACGGACGAATGAATACAGATTGAGAAAGTTATTTGGAAAACCTTTCAATGCTAAATATAGAAATATTGTACAACGCTTAATTAGTGTTGGTTTATTGAAAAGACATATAGATAATCAATTGGAAGTTAATGAATTGGTTGTCAATGAAGTTGGGAAATTATTAGCAGAAGATGGATATTTGATTTTCTAAATGAGCAGTCAGAGTTTAAAAAAAATTACGACTTGAAATCAATATTACAATTCAAATAAAAAGACAATACAACACAATTGTAAATGGAAGATAAAGAATTTTTGTTGGAACAATTTAATGATAGACTGGACGATTTGACCTTTAGTTGGCGATATTTTTTTATCGTTGCTGGTTTCCTTTTGGTGTCTTATACTTTGTTGCGACTATTAAAACGATATTTAGGAATTCGGAATTCGTTTGGAAAATATCAAAAAGGAATAGAAAGTACGATTTATCATATTTTATTAATTTATGAACCGATGGTTCTTCTGGTATTGACCAGTATTTTTGTGATGATTAACCCAGTTTTTCATGGGTTGATGGCTTTGATTTTAATCATTTTTGGCTTTACACATATTAGAAGTTATTTTCATGGACGTGTGATTCTTTTTAATAATGCTGTAAAAACAGATAGAGAAATTAGAACAAACAATCTTCAAGGAATCATTGCTAAAAAAGAACGCTTAGGTTTAAAAATTAAAACAATCGAAGGCGTACATTTTGTAGCCTATTCTGATTTAACTCGTGATGGATATATGCTGCTTTCTGGAGAAGATATTAGCGGATTTTATGAATTAATGATTGAACCAAAAGAGTTTGACGAAAAACAAAACTACATTCATCAATTAACGGATCAATTAGCTATTGTTCCATATTTAGATTGGACACACAAACCCGAAATTACTATTGATGAAACACATAAAATAAAGGCAAGAGTTGTCGTAAAAGATGATAATCATGTGAATGATTTAATTGCCTTAATTAACGATTGGGATTATTATTGTAAAATATTAAAAAAGTAAATATATGGCTTCTGGTTACTGGATACTGGATACTGGATACTGGAAATTATTTGATTAATGTTTTGAACTGAGCGTATATATCATAGATTTTTTGTCATTTTAATAATTAAAAAATGAGTTATAAAAAGTTAGAAATATGGCAATTAGCAAAAAAAAATAGTAATGAAATTCATGAACTGAGTATGAACTTACCAAAATTTGAATTATATGAAACTGGTAGTCAAATTAGGCGGTCGTCAAAATCAGTTCGTTCTAATATAGTTGAAGGTTACGGTAGAAGAAAATATAAAAAAGATTATATTAGGTTTCTGATTTATGCTTTGGCATCAAACGACGAAACTATTGATCATTTAGAGTCACTGTACGAAACAGGAAGTTTTACAGATAAAAAAAGTATTAAAGAATTACATAATCAATTAACAGAATTAGGAAAAAAATTAAATAGATTTATTCAAGTAGTTGAAAACAACATAATGAATTTGGAACTTGAAACGGTATTCTATAAAACAGTTTAAAGATACCAAAGTGCGATAAGCATTTTGGTATCAAGTATCAAGTATCAAGTATCAAGTATCAAGTATCAAGTATCAAGT
>CAZEOC010000619.1:0-1894 GCA_964513525.1 uncultured Saprospiraceae bacterium
GATGTCTTCGAATTCTTTTAGTACATCTACCGTTTCTTGCACTCCTTCGAGGACAATATCCTTTACTGTTTTCGTTTCATCCAATTCTGGCTCCTGTGGGAGATACCCTACTGTATATCCATCAGAAAAAACGACTTCTCCTTTGTACGCTTGATCCAAACCAGCAATAATTTTCATTATCGTTGATTTACCTGAACCATTTAAACCGATGATTCCGATTTTCGCTCCATAGTAAAATGAGAGGTAAATATTTTTAATTATTTGCTTTCCAGCTGGCGTATCCTTCGAGACACCAACCATTGAAAATATGATCTTTTTATCGTCTGACATAGTGTTATTCTGTTTATTTCAAAGTTAGCAGAAATGTTGGTTTTTTTCGACATTGGAGTTGTTCGATTATCAGATTATTTGATCATCGGATTTTCTGATTGGATAACTCTTTTTACTATTAGTAATGTGCGTTTGGCAATATGTGATTCACTTCACAGCTGACTACTGCCGTGTTCGAATATCCGATTGCCCACGAAAGCAACCCTCATCAGTTTTCTTATGAGTTTTTTGTCCTCACACTTTTTGAAGTTTGCAATTTGTTGAACCTGCACATTAATAGACATTGATTCTCGCTCGATTTCTTTTATCTATTTTCGCAAATAGAAACTTAATGAGATGATTCCTTAGGAAACCAATATGAAAGCTAGTCGCGAGCTTATGTTTCTTAACTCAGGGATAGATCATCACAAAAACATACTAAAAACCAAGTTCCTTCGGCAAATATGACTATTCATTCATCCCAGTTAAACCGGCTTCTTTTTATTCTAATCTTATCCACCTTCATAGTAGGTTGCTCTTCAAATAATGCATCAAAAGCGCATGCCAAATCTGTAATAGATGTATTAATTCTTGATGGAAAAGTCGATGTTAATATAGAGAAGAACGGTAAAGTCATTTCTGAATTTGAGAGCGTCGATTCTTTTCGGGTAGAAACAGACGTGCTACTAGAAGCTGTGCTATCTTCAAAAAGCACAGTTGAAACATACTTACATATAGTCCCTGGTATTGCCGCCAAGCAGGACAAGAAAGGGGTCGAAAAAATCTATGTGACTCGAGGTCCAGAAAAAGAAAAGGCAGCTTCTATTAAAAAGGAATTTGATTTCGAACTAAAATTAATTAACCGATCTATTAGCAGTTTTTTAACTAGGTATTCTCATTATGATGATATTGAATCATTCTATGAAACGGTGAGTGAACCAGGTCTGATGAGGAACCACGTTTGGGGAAATGGCAGCGCTTCAGCATTCGAAAAAAGGCACCAACAGGAGATCTTAGAAAGGATGGAGTTAAAAGATATTTTTGAAAATGACTTTAACTTGCAACCGCTTTTTAACTCTAATGATGATCCGTTTCTCACTAGTTTAAGATCATTCGAGGTGGGCTTTCATATGGATTCTTTGTTTGTTATTGGAATTGAAAATAAGGTTCTGACTGTTCAGCTATATGGCAAATGGGAATTATACAATGGTTTTGATGAATGCGTACTTACCTATCCGATAAAAACTTTTTCTACAAGTGGTTACTATGGTAAAGAGAATATTGCCGCTCCATTTGTAGCGTCAGAAATGGAAAAGGTTATTTCAGATGCGTTTTTGAATACTTTTACCAACGTAGCACTATCGAAAGAATTCAAGGAATATTTAACATCAGCAGAAAAGATTCGTGAACAGGATTCTTTGAAAAATTTGAGTTTAGGAAAGTTGAAAATGCAACCCAAACAAGTACGCTCTTCTTTTGAACAAAGATTAAAAGAAAATCAACGGGCTTCCGTAGCTGTCATTGGTGACGGCTCCGTTGGATCTGGGAGTGTTGTTTCTTCAGACGGTTACATTTTAACGAACTA
>CAZEOC010000620.1:0-1893 GCA_964513525.1 uncultured Saprospiraceae bacterium
TGCTCCGTTTGGTAAAATCGTCACCGTACCATTGGTCTGGCTGACAGGTGTAGTCGTGACGGTCAGTGAATTACCCTCAATATCTTCATCATTCGTAAGAATATTACCGCTCACTGGTTCATCCACACTAGTCGCATTAATATCTCCAATTAAATCTGGCGCGTCATTCACATTAGCGATTGACAAGACGACCGTAGTCGTATCACATAGCATCGGATTATCATTATCACAAATTTCATAAGTAATCGCATCCATTCCAAAATAATCCGCATTTGGTATGTAGTCAATGCTATCCATAGCTACTAAAGTGGCAACTCCATGAAGCGGTGCATCAAGGATACGAGTGGTCAATTCATCCATATCTACCTCCTCATCATTGGTTTGAACCATGATGTTGATTGGCATATCCTCGTTTGATTCAATCGTATCTGTAACAGCTACTGGCGCATCATTCACTGGTAACACTTCTATTGGTGCTGTGATAGAATCACATAAACCATCATTATCACAAACTTTAATGCAGATTTCATCTGCTCCTGTAAAGTCCATATCTGGAGTATAGGTAACACAGACCTCATCGCCAGACATACTTACTATAGCTGTTCCATTTGCAGCTGTTCCACAAGCCGACGCTGTAAAGGTGCTACCTGGGTTGGCATCGGAAACAGGACTACAAACCGTAATTGGGGTGTCCTCCGTCGCTACAATCGGGGTAGTAATAATTACAGGTGCTTGCATCGAATCCGAAGACAATAACATTGGCACAGTCGTAACCGGCATCGTCACCGTATCACAAAGTCCTGTTTGGTCACAGACACTAAAGCAAACTTCATCATCTCCTGTAAAACCAGCATCTGGTGTAAACTCAATACATAGTGTATTACCCATTGTCGTCACGGTAGCCGTACCATTATCAGGTCCGCCACAAAGCGTTGGTGTATACGTATCGCCTACATTCGGGTCAAGAATTGGCGTACAAATCATCGTTGTACTATCCTCTGTTGCCACGATTGCAGTTGGCACCACAATCGGTGGTTCTGCATGGGTAACAACTGGAAGTGGTTCAATTACCGTAACTGGACTAGTAATCGTATCACATCGTCCCGTTTGGTCACAAACTATTACACAAACTTCATCTGTACCGACAAAGCCAGTAGTTGGTCTATATTCTATGCATACTTCATTCCCATTGACAGTGGTGTTGGCCATACCATTAGCTGGAGAGCCTGCACAAGACTGGGTCGTAAATGTATCTCCTTCATTGGTATCAGAGATGGTCATACATACCATTCCAGTGCTATCTTGTAATACATTGATTGGGCTAGGCGTCACCACTGGTGGATCTTGCATTTCTAATACAGAAAGAATCACAGTAGCCGTATCACAAGCCATTGGTGTTCCATCATCACATACTTCGTAAGTGAATTGGTCCGTACCAGTGAAATCTGGATTAGGCTCGTAAGTATAAGTTCCATTGGCATTTAATGTCAAGGTACCATTCATCACATCACTAACTGGTGTGGTGTTCACTGTTGGTGTATCTCCTTCTGGGTCGTATACATTGTCTAAAACATTTCCTCCTTGTGGTGCATCTTCTTCGGCTATATTTGCACCGTCGGTTGCATAAATATCATTCATTTCATCATCTGCCAATACTTGGATACTAGCTGTTACCGTATCACAAGATTGTGGCGCCCCATCATCACATACTTCATATTCAAAGCTTACTTCGCCAACAAAGGCAGAGTCTGGAATATAAGTCACATCGCCATTAGCTGCTATGGTCAACATGCCACTAGTCGGTGCAGTAACAGGCGTAGTATTAATGGTTAAATTATCGCCATCCGAATCGCCGTCATTGGCAAGGACATTATTGGTAAAAGTTGGACTGGA
>CAZEOC010000621.1:0-1865 GCA_964513525.1 uncultured Saprospiraceae bacterium
CTGCTAACTTAACTGCACAAGACAATTGTGATGGCGTAGCAAACGTAGAGTACAGTGAAAGAAGAGAAGATGGCGATTGTGAAGATAGTTATAAGTTGATCCGTACTTGGACAGTTGTTGATGGATGTGGCAATGCCGATTCTGCACAACAAGAGATTGAAGTACGTGATACGAAGAAGCCTACCATTCAAGGTGTACCATCAGATGCAACTGTTCAGTGTGATGAAGTACCACAAGCGCCAGTATTAACTGCAACTGACAATTGTGATCAAGATGTTCAAGTAGAATACAGTGAAGCAAGAGAAGATGGTAACTGCGATGGCAACTATACATTACGTAGAACTTGGACAGCTACAGACAACTGTGGAAACACAACGGCTGCAACACAAGTGATTAATGTACAGGATACGAAGAAGCCAGTATTCGCAGGCGTTCCTGCTGATGTGAATGTAAATTGTGATGAGGTGCCTGAAGCAGCCAATCCAACTGCAACGGATAACTGTGATGAGAACCTTAGTATTGAATATGTAGAAAATAGAAGAAACGGTACATGTGCCAATAGTTATACTTTAGAAAGAGTTTGGACTGCAACGGATGCTTGTGGAAATGAAACCAAAGTGACTCAGCGTATAACTGTAAGTGACAATGAAGCGCCTAAGTTCGTTGGTGTTCCTGCCAATGTAGAAGTAGAATGTGATGAAGTACCTGCTGCTCCTGAAGTAGAAGCTACTGATAACTGTTCTGAAAATGTAATCGTAAGTGTAAATGAAGTAACGCGCCCAGGTGCTTGCTTAGATAGTTACACCATCACGCGTACATGGACAGCGACCGATGAATGTGGAAACTCTACTCAAGCAGAACAAGTAATTACAGTTAAGGACAATACAGCGCCAGAGATTGCAGGTGTACCTGCAAATGTTACGGCTGATTGTAACGAAGTACCTGAGGTGCCTGAACAAGGAACCGTAACGGCAACTGATAATTGTGATAACAACGTAACGATTGAATTCTACGAGAACAGAGAAGACAGTGATTGTCCTAATACTTATACCCTTTACAGAACTTGGATTGCGACGGATAACTGTGGTAACAGCAGCGAGAAGACGCAAGTGGTTTCTATCGGAGATGGAGGAGCACCTGCACTAACAGGTGTACCTGCTAATGTAGAAGTTGAATGTGATGAAGTGCCAACTGCACCAACAGTGACTGCTTCGGATGTATGTGAAGGAAATGTACAAGTTGAATACAATGAAGTTATTACACCAGGTGCTTGTACCAGTGATTACACGATTGTAAGAACATGGACTGCAACGGATGCTTGTGGTAACGTGGTGAATGAAACGCAAACGATTAAAGTAAGAGATACAAAAGCACCATCGTTAGTAGGTGTACCTGCTGATGTAGATGCGACTTGTAATGAATTACCTGCTGCACCAATAGTTAGCGCTGCCGATGTATGTGATGGTAATGTTCAAGTCGAATTCGATGAGCAAAGAGAAGACGGTCAGTGTGCTTCTTCTTACAGCTTAGTAAGAACATGGACGGCAACTGATGCATGTGGTAATTCAACTTCTGCTCAACAGATTGTTACTGTAGGTGATAATGTGAAGCCTGAGTTAACAGGTGTTCCTGCTGACCTAGAAGTGGCTTGCGATGAAGTGCCAGAGAAGGCTAATCCAACGGCTACTGATAACTGTGGTGGAAATGCTAACATTACATTTACAGAAGATAGAGAAGATGGCGATTGTGCCAATAGTTATACTTTAGTAAGAACGTGGACAGCGGCTGATGACTGTGGTAACAGTGTAAGCGCTACACAAAGAATCGTAGTTACGGATAATGAAAAACCAGTTCTTTCAGGTGTG
>CAZEOC010000622.1:0-1851 GCA_964513525.1 uncultured Saprospiraceae bacterium
TTTTGATAAAACAAGCTACCTTTTTGTTTTTATTATCAATGAAATAACCTTTTTCAAAGTCAATTTGAGCATAAGTATTAATGGTCAATAGAAGCGTAAGAATAATTAAAATTTGAGTTTTCATATGTTTAGTTTTATTACTAAATAGATAATAAAGTAAGTACTTTAATTTTGGGGGAATAAGAGTTTAATGGAATTAAAATTAATTTAAACTTTTGAAAATGAGAAAATTAGACCTAATAGAAAATTTGTTTTGATAAAAATAATTTCCTATTAGGTCTAAATCTAAAAGGTGAAAATGCTGAAATTATTCGCCAATTGGACCATTCTCTACACCTTCAGAATAAGTCATAACAATACCGTTTTGAGATAAAGCACTTTTGATTACTTGATTAACATCAAAAGTAGCATTCCAATAATTATCAGGATGAATACATGGTCGAACGGTTACATTTAATGTATGCGAATCATATGATTCTATACCGATTTCAGGTTTAGGTTCATGCAAAATAATATCGACTTCCTTCAAAGCAGTTTCTATAATTTGCTTGATTTTTGGAAAACTTTGCTCATAACCAATTGGAATCGTTAGTTCCAACCGAATTTGACCTTCAGTAGAAAAGTTAGTAATAATATTATCCGTCACTTGACCATTTGGAATGACTAAAGTTTTCTGTCCAGGTGTAATTAAAATGGTATTAAAAATTTGAATAGATTTCACTTTTCCAAAATAATCTGAAATCTCAACCCAATCACCAACTCGATAAGGCTTGAAAAATATAATCGTCAATCCTGACGCATAATTTCCTAAAAAGCCTTGAAAAGCAAAACCAATTGCAAAACCAACTGCCGCTAATATTCCAATTAATGCGGATAATTCTACACCAATAATCGGAACGGCAAAAATGATTAACGCCACATTTAGTAATATTCCAATAATTGATTGTAGGAATCCACTGACTTCATCATCAATATTTGACCGTTCGATTGCTTTATGTAAAACTTTTTGTAATCGTTTTACAATCGCAAAACCAATTAATAATATAACGATAAACAATACAATTCGAGGTAAAAAATTAATACCCCAATCAATAGCAGCTTTTGTATATTTCTCTATATTTAAATCCATGATTTATATTAGTAATTAAAATAATACATCTAAAAAACGCTAATATGACTTTTTATTTCTTCAAATTCAATAAAGTCTTTGCATTTTTAATCATTTCCCACAACGAAAAATCTTTTTTCGCATCTCTTTCCATATTTCGCTCCGATAATTGAATTACTTCTGGTGTTGCTTTTGCGTAACTTCCAGAATCAAACATTGGATTTGGGTCGTATTCGATGGCTAATTGTGCCGCTTTTGCTTCCGTTTCTCCTTTCAATTCATTGACCAAATAAATTGCCATATCAATTCCAGCAGAAACTCCAGCTGCAGTGATAAATTTCCCTTCCTCTATAATTCTTTCTCTTGTTGGAATTGCCCCAAATTTTGATAATAATTGAATCGGTTTCCAATGAGAAGTCGCTTTCTTTCCGCTTAATAAACCAGTTGCTGCCAAGATGATAGAACCCGTACAAACACTTACTGTTTTTTGAGTTGTTTTATTGATTTCTTTTATCCAATTCAAGACTTTTTTATCCTTCATTTCTCTTACAAAAGCAATCGTTGAGCCTGGAATTAATAAAATATCTGCCTGCTTTATTTCGTCAATTCCATACTTTGAATTAATATGAATCATCCGACTATCAGCAGTAATTTCTCCTTTTTCTTTTGAAACAAATTTGATATTTACGCCTTTTACATTCCTCAAAATTTCATACGGACCAATTGCATCAAGCATTGTCATT
>CAZEOC010000623.1:0-1389 GCA_964513525.1 uncultured Saprospiraceae bacterium
GAATTGACAATGTAGAGGGGCGATCCTGAGAGACCCGCAACTGACTCTCCTACATGTTGAAGTACGGGGGATAGATAAGCGAATGGCGTTTTTTCAAATGGAATATCACTCTCTGGAGATAACCCCGTAAATGTAGACTCGTAAATTGTTTTTAGATCATTTACTTCAATTTCTGGTTTGTCTGATTGCTCTGTCAATTCCATTGGAAAAGCTAGAAACTGATCAGTATATTTGTTATGCGTGAATATTTTACAATTACTTCGATCTTCATCTTTAATAGGAGAAGTGGATAATCCAACATTTTTGTCTTCTAGGAATCGAATAGACCTGTTATTTTTAGACTTAATTACCGCAATATCATTATCGTGATCGGCTTCTGATATGATGAAACCTGAGTCGTAGTCCTCGAGCGCATTTCGTACAGATATGTTTTTGATACCTTTTGGACAAGCAAAACTGTGTAAAGTAGTTACAATGCCAGCTAGTCCTTTCTGCTTAAATCCAATGGATGAGATAACCTCGTTGGACTTACCCACACACTCACAAGTTACTAGAAATACATTCTTATGTAGGTCTCGTCGGATAACAGTGTCTGAAGATTGACAGTACGCATGTGATGAGGAAAGATATGTAAGCCAAAAAGCTATTCGCAAAAGCATTGTGAAATGGATTTTAAGAATTGTTTTAATTGAATTGAATCGAGATCGGAATCTGCGACAAATTGATGGAGAGGTTTAAGTTCATTGTACCTGAAGATTTCCCTTTTAAAGGAATATGTTGTTAAACTTGGAAGAGTAGAGTTTTCGATTATTAAACCGATCTTTTCACATGCTTTTTGTTTATCGACAGAGTTTTTATTGGCATAAGCTGCCATCACCATTGCTTTTTCAGCTTCTTCATTTTTTGGTAATTCTACACTGCTGAGTTGAAGGGGAGCTGCTCCAGTTAGCTCGAGAGAATTTGAATCTAACAAACTGAAGTTCCTGTTGGTGATTTGCAAAGAATCTTTGTTGCTATTCAACCACTCATTAAGTTTAATCTGTTCATCTATATATAGCTTTCTATGTTCGATGTCATCTTTTACACGTCTATCGTATAAACTCAGATTTTCTTCAACTCTCCACTTAATGCCGAGAATATTTCCGATGAGTGTGGTGCATGAAAAGATAGCCAAGAAAAATAATAGGGGAAGAATATCGAGAAAGTGTAGTTTTTTATCCTTATTCTTCCGAAGAAAGTAAAATGGAGCTACCAAGGTTACTAACCCAAGAATCATGGCAATGATTTCTGAAGTTATCGACGCTGTGGAAATCCCTGTTAAACAACCAATACTAGCACCAAGTAGAGCAGTTAAAACGAAGATTCCAATGTACTTCATACAAAATTTGA
>CAZEOC010000623.1:1399-1842 GCA_964513525.1 uncultured Saprospiraceae bacterium
GTAGAATTCTTAATAGTAGTTCTTTTATTTACAGAGGAAAACAAAAATATTGAATCCTGGGTTCGTTCGCATTCAATCGAAGATCGACACGAAGCGATGAGTGAACCTCATGTATTGATCAAATCTAATCTTCACAGAATGTTGTTGTAATCCTTTGCGCACTAAGTTATTAACTATAAAGTATTATTGAGTTTACGACATTTGCTCAATTATGCTAAATAATCGTTCAGTATTTCCGATTGCACCATTTTTGATCACAATACATCATTTTATTACAAAGGAGTTATTCAAAATAGGACAATAGGACAATAGGACAATAGGGCTTGCGGCTCGTACAATTTTGATTCGTCGACTTTTGAAGTTGCAACGGTATGATTGATGATTGCTAAAAAAGTTATTAACACTATGAAACCGGATCAATGTCAAAACCTGTGGAGGAATAT
>CAZEOC010000624.1:0-1823 GCA_964513525.1 uncultured Saprospiraceae bacterium
ATCGGTTATCATAAGTTCCGTTAAGCCCTATCCATAATTGAGAATTATCGTTGGGGTAATAAAACAATTTCGGATTAAAAGAAACCGATTTTGTTTCGGGCAAATTAGTAAAATCATCTCCGTCTGGGTCATAGGCATTTTGATAATGTCCTGAACCATAAAGCGTATAACCAATTTTCCCGTTTCGTTGGCTGTAAAAAGCATTGGCTGTACTTCCTAATGCTTGTGTTTGGGTCAGCATGATTTCAAAATTCGGTTCATCTTCGGGTGTTTTGGAAACCATGTTAACCAATCCCGCAATTGCTCCACCACCGTAAAGTGTGGAAGAACTTCCTTTGATTATTTCAAATTGTTGCAAGTCCAAAGGTGGAATTTGCATAATACTCAACCCGCCTGAAAATCCACCAAATAACGGAAAGCCGTCTTTTAAGAGTTGAGTATATCTGCCGTCTAATCCTTGAATTCTGATACTACTGTTTCCGCTACTTAAAGAAGTCTGTTGTATCTGTATTCCCGTACTTTCTCTCAATACCAAAGAAATATTTGCTGAGTTCATAATGGCTTTTTCTCCCAATTCTTCCAATCCGATAAACTCGACACGGGTAGGAAGATTTTTAATAGTTCGAGTGCTTCGGGTAGCTCGAACTATAATTTCTTCCAAATCTTCATTTGCTTCATGTAAAAAGAATGTGAAAGATGAATTATTAGCTGAAATATTTAAAATGGTATCAATGGTCTGAAAACCAAGAAAAGAAATGTTGATTTCATGTTCGCCTGAGGGAACATTCTCGATTTTTACTTTTCCTTCTATGTCAGAAACATTTCCTTGTCCTGTCTTCTCAAAAAGTACAGTTGCCCCTATCAAGGGTTCGTTAGTTTCTTCTTCCAAAAGTGTTGCTTCAAAAGTTACATTTTGAGCAAAAAGCATAAAGGTTGGCATTGCCCAAAGAGCAATGAATAAAGTTAATTTTTTCATTGAATGAAATTTTGTTATACCAATAAATTAGGTGTTGTCGGGATAGACATATCCCTTAAAAAAAAAGGCTTAACAAAAGGTGGGTGGATGCCAAACGGCTTGATTAAAAGAAAATGAATAAAGGAAAGAATAGCTAAATTGGTAGCTTGAATTGAGATAAGTGCTTGGTTTAAAAATAGTTATGTCAGATTGAAAATTGATTTTCATCCCGCAGCAAGAACAAACACAAAACGGGCTGCAATGGTCTTTTTCGTCCTCTGAATGGTCATGTTCCAAAGAAATTTCCTGACCTTCTTCATCGCAGGTGTGCCCGTCGCTGCACGGCATTAGTGCCATAGCGAGAATTAAAAGAGATAATATGAGTGATATATATTTCATTTACATCACAAAGATACTTGGAATTTGATGGAACTCAGTTGCAATTTGCACAAACTCCTTTGATTACTAAATTGGCGGATGTAATGCTAAATTTCCGAGGTAGTTCTATTGGTGGCATTCGTTGATTATTTAGGCAAAAGGTTTCTTTACATTCAGCGCAATGAAAATGAAAATGTAAGTCTTGTGATTCACAATTACAACTTTCTAAACAAAGAGCATATTTCCTAATTCCTGTACCGTCATCAATCGAATGTATTATTTTTTGTTTTTCAAATGTTTTCAAAGTTCGATATAAGGTACTTTTCTCTGAATAATGTAAATCGTTTTCTAATTTCTTTAAAGAAATGGCATTGTCATTCTCTAAGAAATATCTTAAAACTAATATTCTTGATGCTGTTGGTTTTATTTTCCTGTTTTTCAGTAGTTGCTCTTCTTCCATTTTGTTTTTCTTTTTTTGCTTGCCGAGAAC
>CAZEOC010000625.1:0-1822 GCA_964513525.1 uncultured Saprospiraceae bacterium
CCTTAATTATTAATAATTAAAGCCTTTTTGAAAATTTATGCGTTTTGTTTTATTTATTATTTTAAAACTATTTTTTGAGTTTTAGATTTTCCATTATCTAAAGTCGCCTTAACGATGTAAGCTCCAGCAGATAAATTATTGTCGTTTAATGTAATTTCCGTTTGATTGATTTCATTTTTATTAAATAAAACTCTACCTAAAAGGTCATATACAATAACAGATTGAATTGTATTAGTATTTGATTTCACTTTGATGTAATCTCCTTTAGGCGCAATAATGGATAATCCTAAAGCTAATTGTGATTCATTATTACTTAGTGTGTCGTCAGTATATCTTAAAATGAAACGATCTTCATAGTCTACACTTTCTATTACATTAAATGAATAAGGGGCAGCTCTTAAATTGTGAATTACTCCAGTATACGAGTCTTCTAAATAAATGGGTTGATTTTCATCTAAAAACAAACCGTCTACATTACTAATTGCAATAGTATACTCACCAGCTTGAGGAATAACAGTTCCTAGTGGAACTTGATCATTGTCATTAAAAGGAAGAGCACGACCTTGAATAATCATACGTTTATCATCGATTTTAGAGTATAGGCTTAAGTTATTTACTTCTCTAGCATAAGCATCATATAATCTATCCTTGTCTTGTGTGGCACCTTCAATATAACCAACAAGTATGCTAGATGTAGATCCATTTTGATCTACTAAATTTAACCAAATTCGATTTTTTTCAATTGCATTTGAGTCTTCAACCTCATTTGTGTCACTTGATCTATAAAACGCCGTATTACTGTAAGTTCTATCACGCATACTATTATTAAAGGTTACACTTCCAGTTTCGTCATCATTTAATGCTAAAACAAAGAAACCTTGACCAGAGGCAATAGATCCAGCAAATGTCTCATCAACATATGTGTTTGTTCCAGAAAAATTAAAAGTGGTATAATCGTTAGCGTCGTAAGTTAAAAGATAGTCATCATAAAATGAATCTCCATTACTACCAAGTTGAGTTCCGTGAGTCCAAATGTGAACAGCTCCTTCAATAATTGAGTTATTCGCGTGAGTTAAAAATAATTGCGCGTCTAAAGCTGAAGGATAAGGATTTCCTAAAAGGTTCCAATTATCATCAAATTCAGTAATAGTTAATATATCAACACCATATGGGTTGTATGTAAAAGGAGTGCCTGAATAATTACCACTATCTAATGTTTGTGTTATCACGCCATTATTTGGTACACCAGAAAATGTTGAAGTTGCGGTTCCTAGAACAGTTGTACTATGATTGCTTGGGCCACGAACAATGTAACCTTTACCAGCATCCATAACTTGAGAGCTAATAGGATTCCATGTACCTGTAATTACAGGTACAAAACCTGGTCCAGGTCCTGTGTATGGAGTCGCAACAGTTGGTCTCCATTCATAAATACGATTAGTCGGAGTATTAGCTCCATAAACTTGATTTACATTAAATCCTTGTACAGGACTAGACCAATAAACATAGTCTGAGCGTATAATATTACTTGTGTTTCTTGTAACAGTTGCATCACCACTATTTGCTGCTAATGGAGCAGTAAAGGTTGAGCTGTCGTATACTTGAATCAAACTTGCATCATCTTGAATGGCAAGTGTACCTGTTCCTTCAATAGTTACCGCATCCAAAATAGTTAAAGATGAAGCTAAGTTATCTGCATCAGTATCAGATGTAAGGGTTAATGAAGCACCAGTTCTAATTGTTAAACTAAACCCATCACCATGATCGTCATCATTAATTACTGGGTCTGAATATTGCTTAGCGTCAATTGATATTATACTAT
>CAZEOC010000626.1:0-1804 GCA_964513525.1 uncultured Saprospiraceae bacterium
CTTGCTTACCTTTAAGAATATCACTTAAAGATTTCAATGCTCGACCACCTTCTGCTTTTACAGCATTTGATTTTCGACTATTGTCAAATAAAGAATCTACGGCCTCCTGCAACATCCGTTTCTCATTTCGAAGGATTACTTCAGGAGCTTTAATTTCTAACAAACGCTTCAAACGATTATTTCTAATGATCACTCTTCGATACAAGTCATTCAAATCAGAACTTGCAAATCGGCCACCATCCAATGGTACCAATGGACGCAATTCTGGTGGAACAACAGGTAAGAATTGAATCACGGCCCACTCTGGACGATTCTCAACTCTGGTCTGACCATCACGGAAAGCTTCCACCACTCTCAATCGCTTCAATGCTTCTGACTTTCTCTGCTGAGAAGTTTCATTAGCTGCTTGGTGACGAAGGTCAAATGACAACTGATCCAAATCCAATCGCATCAATAAATCACGAACGGCCTCAGCCCCCATCTTGGCGATGAACTTGTTAGGATCTTCGTCATCTAATATTTGATTATCTTTTGGAAGGCCATCCAATATTTCTAAATATTCTTCTTCTGTCAACAAGTCCATCTTATTGATGTCATCGTCTTCTTTCACCCCTGCTTGGATGACTACATATCTTTCGTAGTAAATGATGGTTTCTAGTTTTTTGGACGAAAGTCCTAACAAGTAACCGATCTTGTTTGGTAATGATTTAAAAAACCAAATATGAACTACAGGTACCACCAATTTGATGTGTCCCATTCGTTCTCT
Organism: uncultured Saprospiraceae bacterium; assembly: GCA_964513525.1. Taxonomy (GTDB): domain Bacteria; phylum Bacteroidota; class Bacteroidia; order Chitinophagales; family Saprospiraceae; genus CAWVWD01. Next base: position 767 of record CAZEOC010000626.1, read on the forward strand.
ACGAACTTTCTTTTCTGTTACTTCAACTCCACATCTATCACATACAATTCCTTTGTAACGAATACGCTTGTACTTTCCACAGTAACATTCGTAATCTTTTACTGGGCCAAAGATGCGTTCGCAAAATAGACCATCACGTTCTGGCTTGTAAGAACGATAATTGATGGTTTCTGGTTTTAATACCTCTCCATAAGAGCGTTCCAGAATGTCATCCGGAGAAGACAAACTGATAGTGATGCTATCAAACGCTTGCTTTTGTTTCTGAGCTTTCTTTTTAAAAGGCATATTATTTTTATTTTAATGGAGAATTCTAAAATAATGGAGAATTGAATCCCGATAGCTATCGGGAGAGAATTACTTCAACATTCGATTTTTAATTCTTTTGCTTTCACTAAATATTTGGCGAAAGTGGAAATCAAAAAATTGAGAATGGAAAGTGGAAAATTGAGGATTAGCTCAACATCTGTTTTTCTTTTTTTGCTTTCGCTAAATATTTGGCGAAAGCCTGAAAATAGAGAATGAAAAATTAGACAAGTTTACTGACCCAAAAATTCTCCATTCTCAATTTTCAACTCTCAATTCTATTAGTCAAATTTCACATCCAAGGCCAAACCTCTCAATTCATGAATCAATACGTTGAATGATTCTGGAATATTAGGTTCTGGAAGGTTATCGCCTTTTACGATAGCCTCGTAAGCCTTCGCTCTACCCACTATATCATCAGACTTAATTGTCAATAATTCCTGTAAGATGTTGGACGCACCAAATGCCTCCAATGCCCATACCTCCATCTCACCAAAACGCTGTCCACCAAACTGTGCCTTACCACCCAACGGCTGCTGTGTAATAAGTGAGTATGGCCCGATAGATCTGGCGTGCATCTTATCATCAATCATGTGAGATAGTTTCAGCATGTAGATGATACCTACTGTCGCTTGCTGGTGGAATCTGTCTCCAGTTTCACCGTCGAATAGATATGCCTGACCTAACTGAGGAAGATCTGCTTGAGTGATGTACTCTGCAATCTCATCCGTCTTA
>CAZEOC010000627.1:0-1794 GCA_964513525.1 uncultured Saprospiraceae bacterium
TGCTTTAACGCTAACCTAAATTTTCAATTTCTAATTAAACTTTCTACTAATTTCTATTTAACAGGAAAAGGTCGCCTTACTAGGCAACCCTTACTATCGATTCAGTCACCGCATTCGATGCTGAAGCATACTTCTTAAACTGCATGGTGTAAGCCGCTCGACCTTGTGTTGCAGAACGCAAAGCCGTCGCATAACCAAACATCTCAGCCAACGGAACTTCAGCATTAATCACTTTCCCAGAAGGAGAGTCATCCATACCTAAAATCACGCCACGACGAGAGTTCAAATCACCGGTCACACCACCCATATATTCTTCAGGACTAACCACTTCTACAGCCATAACCGGCTCTAAAAGAGTAGCACCTACGCTACGAGCGCCCTCACGAAATGCCTGTGCAGCCGCAGCTTTAAAGGCAAACTCTGAGGAATCAACGTCATGAAAAGAACCGTCATACAACGACACTTTAACGTCAACTACTGGATAACCAGCTAATACACCGCCGCGCATGGTCTCTTCGATCCCACGTTGCACAGCTGGTATAAATTCTTTCGGTACAACACCGCCTTTGATTTCATCAACGAACTCAAAACCAGCACCACGCTTTTGTGGCTCCATACGTAAGAAAACATGACCGAACTGACCTTTGCCACCCGACTGCTTTACGTACTTGTACTCTTGCTCAACAGGACCGCTAATCGTTTCACGGTAAGACACTTGTGGCTTACCAACGTTAGCGTCAACACTAAACTCACGTTTCAAACGATCAATAATGATATCTAGGTGAAGCTCACCCATACCAGAAATGATTGTTTGACCAGACTCTTCATCAGTATGTACCTTGAATGAAGGATCTTCTTGAGCCAGCTTACTTAGCGCTAAACCCATTTTATCTTGATCAGCTTGAGTCTTAGGCTCAACCGCTTGCGAGATAACTGGCTCTGGGAACTCCATACGCTCTAGTGTTACTACACTATTAACCGCACACAGCGTGTCGCCTGTTGTAATATTTTTAAGTCCAACAACTGCCGCAATATCGCCAGCCCGAACTTCTTTAATTTCTTCACGACTATTCGAATGCATCTGCAATAGTCGACCAATACGTTCTTTCTTGCCTTTAACTGGGTTATAAACCGTGTCACCAGCTTTAAGAACGCCTGAATAAACACGAATAAACACCAATTGACCAACAAATGAATCTGCAGCGATCTTAAACGCCAAAGAAGCAAACGGCTCAGCATCATCAGCCTTACGCTCTACTTCTGTTTCAGCTTTATCGCTAGCAACACCTTTAATCGCAGGCACATCTAGTGGAGAAGGCATATACTCAACAACCGCATCAAGCATCGCTTGAACACCTTTGTTTTTAAATGCCGAACCACACATCACTGGAACAATCTCATTATTCAGTGTGCGCTGACGTAAGCCAGCTTTTATTTGTTCATTAGACAACTCACCAGACTCAAGGTAAGTATCCATCAACTCTTCTGAAGCTTCAGCCGCTGATTCAATCAACTGCTCGCGATACATTTCAGCATCTGCTTGAAGACTTTCAGGAATAGCGCGCTCTTCGAACTTAACGCCTTTTGACGCCTCATCCCAATAGATCGCTTTCATTTTAATTAAGTCGATAACGCCTTCGAATTCTTCCTCAGCACCAATTGCTAACTGCAAAGGAACTGGGTTAGCGCCTAAACGCTCTTCAATCTGATCAACTACGCGCAAGAAATCTGCACCAGCACGATCCATTTTATTTACGAAAGCAATACGAGGAACCTCGTATTTATTAGCCTGAC
>CAZEOC010000628.1:0-1783 GCA_964513525.1 uncultured Saprospiraceae bacterium
GCATCAATTCGTTTTTGACATGGTTAACAGTTTCGTTAAGACCTTCTAAAAAACGGTTAAAATCCTCTTTGTATAAAAAGATTTTGTGTCTTTCGTACCCATCTCCGTCAAATCGTTTCTTACTCTCTGTAATTGTCAGATAGTAATCATTGCCCTTCGTCTTCCGTACATCAAAAAAGTACGTCCTTCTGCGTCCTGCACGTACTTTATTAGAATATACACTCTCAAATCTTCGTTTCCTCTCGAAATCCACTCTTACTTATTTTTGAAAAAAATATTTTGATTTGGCAAATTTAGTTAATAACATAGGATTTCAAAAGAAAAGTGATCTTATTTAAGAAAAATCACCAATCATTTTGATATAATATCTACATGATTAGTGATTTCTACTGTTATCTTGGTAATTAATTGCTTTTAGTTCTCAGTAATTCTATTGCATAATAATCTTACCTTGATTAATTAATCGACCGTTCTCTTCAATCGAATAAAAATAAACGCCGCTCGTCATTTGATTTCTATCAAACTCAAATTGAAAAACTTGCTGATAATTTGCCTGATGTACTAATTTACCTAAAACATCATATACTTTAAAATCTATATCTCTAGGTTGCTCATCATCAATATAAAAGGTTGTTTGTTGTAAAAATGGATTTGGAAAAACATTAATAGTAATTGTCTCTGGTGTTTTCAAAACATTAGTCTGAACCATTGCAGGTAATTGACCAATGGTATGAAAAGTGGTATTTGTAAAAATAGGCGCATTGTAATCGAAATAAATAGCTGCGGTATTTTCAATAACACTACCAATCGGATTGTTTGTTTTTTGTTGTATCGAATAAGTCAAAAATCCATGCGAAGTAGCTTCGTTTACATTAGAATCTGGTAACATAATATTAGCAAACGTTAGTTTTAAAATACCATTTTCTAATATTTGCGCTTGGTAAGTATGGCTACTTGCGCCAAATTGAATACTGGTAATATCTAAAAAGTCAGTATCAATTGTATCTCGAATAACAATATTAAAAGCTGTATCTGTTCCTGTATTTTGAAAACGAATTCTATAATCAATCGATGTATTTGGAAGAATATAATGTTCTGCATTCCAACCTGTCGGTGTTCCTTGCTTATCGTTTGGATCGTAAGAACCTACATTTGGTGTACAATCCAAAGAAATAAATGGCGAACTATTATTATATCCAAACTGATTGATAAAGCCTGTTGTGCTATTCGGCGAATTACTACAATTTTCGACTGCTGCGGTGGCAAATAGCGAATGAGGATGATTAGGTTCTTGCTCTGCTATTAGTCGATAAGTTGAATTAGTTGTTGGCAGAATAACAAAGAAACTATCACTTTGATTGAGTTGATAAGGCGTTTGTAGCATAATCAAATCATCTTCAACAACAAAATAGTTGAGTTGCTGAGACATATTGGCAGAACCTAGATTTCTAACTAAGAAATAAATAGAGTCTACGGTACAAAATCCTGAAACATCAATATCTGCTCCATTCCACTGAGTCGGTATGCTACAAAGTGAGTCTGGATAAATATTCGCTTCTGTACAATGTGTTATTCCTAAAGGTGTAACTGTTGTGCTATCAAAAACAACATCTATTGTAAATTGTCCAGAACTATTAATCGGAACTGCACCTAATTGATGTACATAGAGATTATTTTGTGATGGAAAATAACTAATTGCAGGATTTGAAGTATCAACTTGAGCCGTCAAATAATTATCAATATTGATTTCGATATAAGCGTTTTGAGCTGCTTGAGTTCCATT
>CAZEOC010000629.1:0-1774 GCA_964513525.1 uncultured Saprospiraceae bacterium
AGTACTTGTTGAAGTCCCATTATCACCAGATGGAGGAACACCTCCACGTCTTTCTTCTTGGCCATCAAGAGGATTTCCACTTGCATCTACATCATTAACTCTTTGGAAAGGATTACCTAAAATCTGTCCAAATTCATATTCAGTTCCATCATCACTTGGAGCGATGTTATAAACACCTGTTCCTGTGAAACCATCTAAGTATTGATTTTGTACACCTTCTGGTAATGACTTCACTACTGTTTTCCAAGTTGAGAAGTTAAAACCTAAGTTCCAAGAAAAATCATCTTGTGCTATTGGTGTTAAACCTAATACAATCTCAGAACCTGTAGTTCCTAATTCACCAGCATTTACGATTGCTCTCTGGAAACCAGTTGAATTTGGTACATTAATAGCGATAATCTGATCAGTTGATGCTCTTGTGTAGTATGTTGCATCAAGGTTTACTTTATTATTAAAGAAACGTAAATCTAATCCAAATTCAACATCAGTAGTTGTAGATGGTACTAAATCAATATTTCCTTGTAATGGAGAGTAAGTGTATCCACTTGTACCGTCAAATGGAAATAAGATACCATTTGTCCATCCATCATTCAATGAATAGATAGTTCCTGTATTATTAGGTACATTATAAATTGTTCCTGTAGAGTATGCTGAAGGAGCTCCTCCACCTACTTGTGCTACTGAGAAACGAGCTTTACCGAATGATAATACATCTAAACTTGGTAATAATTCACTAAATACAAAACTCAATGAAGCTGAAGGATAGAAAATATCAATATCACTTGCATTGAACTCTTTTGTAGGTACGATTAAAGAAGAAACCCAATCGTTACGTCCTGTTAATGTTAAATATAAATAGTTTTTGAAACCGAAATCAACACTACCGAACATAGAGAAATTACGTTCTGGTGTATTATCTACAGAAGAGATAACTCCAGAAGTATTTGCTAATTCTGTAAATCCTACAAAGTTCAAACCATCACCTTGTACATAATTATTTTTATTTCTTCTATTCCAGAAGTTAGTTCCTACATTATAGCTAAATGTGAAATCAGAAGATAAATCACCAGAACCAGTCAAATTAACATAAGCATCTAAGTGACTGTAGTTATACTGATCTTCAATGATTTGTCCTGCTCTTGCATTATTTGAACCAATCTCAAATACTTGCTTACGATTATCTGTATAGAAATCAGTACCAATTGTTGTACTTAAAGTAGCCCAAGGACTGAATTCATATCCTAATCTAAGGTTACCAAATAAACGATTTACAACATCTGTAAAAGGTGCATTGTTAACTGTCCAATAAGGATTATCATATCCAGTGTTTCCTCTATATGCTCTTTGAGTTCCATCAGGAAACTGGTAAGAACCTTGTGAATTTACAGGATCTTCAAAACCACCTGCATTATCAAAAGTTGAAGGCGTTCTCATCAAACCTAACATAATACCAGAAGTATTAGATCCTTGCTGAATTCTACGTCCTCCTGAATTTACATAATTAGCTGAAGCTGAAATAGAGAAGTTATCTACTTTTGAAGATACACTTACACCAACATTAGTTCTGTTGAATGTATTTAAAGGAATGATACCTTCTTGTGATGTATTAGCAAAAGAAAAACGGAATGTTCCTAAATCAGTACCACCAGATAAAGCAATACTATTATTATAAGTCATACCATTTTGGAAGAAATTATCTGCATTATCAAATGGTTGAACCGCTGCACCTGCATTTGGATCATTTTGACTTACAATTCTTCCTCTTGGATCGAAT
>CAZEOC010000630.1:0-1769 GCA_964513525.1 uncultured Saprospiraceae bacterium
GGATTTACTGGCTCTGATCTTGGCCAGAATGCTGCCTGTGCTTGTCACCCGCTCCAGCATCAATTCAAGTCTGCCGCCAGATGCTTTTTGACCATATAGGCGGGCTGGAACGACCCGCGTATTGTTAAATACGAGATGATCACCGGGCCTGAGAATTCCGGGCAAATCCCGGACATTCTGATGTTTTACCGTACTCCCATCCACCAGCATCAAACGACTGTCGCTGCGCTCAGCAAGAGGCACTTGCGCTATGAGGTTCTCTGGCAGATCGTAGTGGAAATCGCTCAAACACCAGTCTGGCTGATCGCTGCTTCTATTAGCGCTCAGAGCATTGGTGGGCGATGTTTCTTTGGGGATCAATGGAGTTTATAAAGCATTGTAGAAGCGCTTGGTGCCGGAGGCGAGACTTGAACTCGCACTCTGTTTCCAGAACCGGATTTTGAATCCGGCGTGTCTACCAATTCCACCACTCCGGCAGCGCACGCGCAGTGTAGGCAAGTTCGACCCATACGACAAGTATCAGTAACAAAAAACAGCGCTTTTTTAGAATCTATCTGAACGAGATAGCAACAATAAAGCACAAAAAACCGTTGTCACTGCGCAATTTCACACTGTTACTGGCTAGTCGTTGCGCAATTTCGTAGGTGACATTACACCTTCCAGAGAAGACATTACCGGCAGCAGATGAGGCTTATTCTCTGTTATCTCCTGAAGGGACAATCCATCCATTTCATGAGGAAAGACCAACCAGTCATCAGTCTTATGAGAACAGTAGTCGGGCTCAAAATCAGTGCGATTTTTTCCGGGCTTGAAATAGTCGCTTTCACTAGGCCACTGGCTTTAATATAAGCCCAACTCTTGGTTAACCAGGGTTTGCTATCTGTCTTTGCCACGCCGTAGAGCTTTTTTGTTGAATTTTTTAGTTGAAATTAATTGTTGAAACTAACTGATACTCATTCAAGAGTTAGCTGGGTTTATAGCGTGCAAAGCTACTTTCTGATTCCCACAAAGTTACCGACACAACCGGAAAGCCGCGAGCATCAATTTGCCGAAAGATCAGTTTGGCTATGTTTTCTGCGGTGGGGTTATCAGCCATTTCATAAAACTTTTCATTCTGTTGCTTCAAAGTAGCAATCAGGGGGTCATCTTTGCTCAGTAACAGCGTGTGATCAAGGTTTGAGTCAATCCATTCTTTAGTGATGTTTTTTACGTCGGTGAAATCCATCACCATACCGCGATCATCAAGCGTCTCACTGGCCAGCATAATGTCCACACGAGCATTATGGCCGTGCAAATGCTGACAAGGTCCTTTGTAGTTCAGAAGACGGTGCCCGTAGCAAAAAGAGACTGATTTAACGATTTCAAACATAAGAGAGTAAAGTTTGTAACGATAGAACTAGCCTGATATCTGGATCAGTTCCGATTCTATCGAGAGAAATTTTAAGAAAATATAGCTAAGACCGCGCCTGCAGGGTCTTGCAACGTATAGTAGGTTTCATCGCCCATCTTATTTGGGCCACTGATGATTTTACCACCCAGACGTGCGCAATCTTCTGCGCTTTGATCGGCATTGGCAACTTTTACATACATTAACCATTGGGGTGGTAGCTCGGCGTTACCACCGCGAGCGTGACAAACGCCAGCCGCGCAATCGCCACTTTCGGGTTTATTCATATTGTAGTCATTATAGTCGCCCATGCTGACGGGGCTTGGTTTCCAACCAACAACCTGTGCATAGAAGTCTTTGACTCCACTCGCATCGTCAATGG
>CAZEOC010000631.1:0-1757 GCA_964513525.1 uncultured Saprospiraceae bacterium
TCACGTACATTCATACGTTCTCGAATCGTTCTCGCCATACGCGCAAGACCCACACCGAATTGAGCATACAATTGCTCCCCAACTGTACGAACTCGACGGTTACTCAAATGATCAATATCATCAATTTCTGCCTTTTGGTTCATCAAGCGAACCAAGTATATTACGATTTCAATGATATCCTCTTTAGTTAAAACTAAAGTTTCGGTAGAAGTCGTCAAATCCAACTTACGGTTGATTTTGTAGCGACCTACTTCTCCAAGATTGTATCTCTTATCAGAGAAAAACAATTTGTCGATTATACCACGAGCAGTCTCGTCATCTGGTGGCTCTGTACCACGCAACTGCTTATATATATATTGTACCGCTTCCAACTCAGAACTGGAAGGATCTTTTTGTAAAGTATTGTAGATAATAGAATAATCGTCGTCTATATCTTCTTTCTGCAAGATGACAGTATCTACATTCTCTGCCTCAATAATCAACTCGATATTATCTTCGTCCAATACCACATCACGCTCTAAGATAATTTCGATACGTTCCATAGTAGTCACCTCTCCTGTATCCTCATCCACGAAATCCTCTACCCAACTACGCAATACACGAGCAGCCAACTTACGGCCAATAGATGCTTCTAAAGAATCTCTATCTGTCGTCACCTCATCTGCCAATCCGAAGATATTCAAGATTGCCTTATCTGTGTCGAAGCCAATCGCACGCAATAAAGTTGTAACGGGGAATTTTTTCTTACGATCAATGTAAGCATACATAACCGTATTAATATCCGTTGCGAATTCCATCCATGCTCCTTTGAAAGGGATGACACGAGCAGAATAAATTTTCGTTCCATTTGGATGGAAACTTTGACCAAAGAATACACCAGGAGAACGATGTAACTGAGAAACAATAACTCGCTCTGCGCCATTGATCACAAATGTTCCCTTAGGAGTCATGTATGGGATATTTCCTAAGAAAACATCTTGTACAATCGTTTGGAAATCGACGTGTTCTTCGTCGTTACAGGAAAGTCTTAACTTAGCTTTGAGTGGAACACTATAAGTCAACCCCCTGTGCATACACTCTTCAATCGTGTAACGCGGAGGATCAACAAAATAATCCAAGAATTCTAGAACAAATATATTTCTAGCGTCAGTGATTGGAAAATTTTCTTGGAAAACTCGATACAAGCCTTCGTTCATCCTATTTTCAGGAGTTGTTTCCAGTTGGAAAAATTCCTTAAAAGATTTCAGTTGAATCTCTAAGAAATCTGGGTAAGCTGCTACAACTCTAGATTTACCAAAGCTAAATCTTTTTTGTTCAGCAGTTAAAGTACCAATTGATGAAGTCATCTATCTTCTATATTTTTGCAACAAAGTATGAAAGAATGGAATCCTACACTATTACACAGCCATCACATATATATGAGTTCAATAATAAATTTACATTCTGAATTTACTATTTCCCCCTCATAGCAATCGTAACGCACCTCTATATATGTTAAATAATAGATGTACGTTTTAAAACAAATCTATTACCTTACTGCATATTTATCTATAACGACAAAAAGCCTTAGATACATCCATTTAATGTGTCTAAAGCAAGTCTATTTTAAACTTACAGCATAGTTGTCTGTCATAGATAATTGTAGGAAGCTAGATAATGTAACAGCTTGTATATCAACATAGTTCAAGAGAAACTTTATTTCTCTTACATATCATTACTTTTAAGGTTATTCGTAATGCAAATTCCTAGTTATAAAT
>CAZEOC010000632.1:0-1753 GCA_964513525.1 uncultured Saprospiraceae bacterium
TTGGTAAGGAATCGCCTTTACCGGTTTATTCGCCTTTGTTTATGGTGGATATTCAATCGGATAATGCAACTTATTTAGATATCAAAGGACAGTTAGAAGGTGAAATCGCTATTGTAGTTACGGAAGGAAAAGTGATTGTAGATGGTGAAAATATTGAAGCTGGACAAATGCTAATTTCTAAAACAGAAAATGAATGTTGTCTTGATTTAGCAGAAAATTCAAGAGTTTTATTATTTGGCGGACAGCCGTTTCCTGAACCTCGTTATTTGATGTGGAATTTTGTTTCTCATTCTAAAGATAGATTGAAACAAGCCAAAGAAGATTGGGAGAATAAACGTTTTCCAAAAGTTCCAAATGACAAAACTTACATTCCAATTCCAAAACCTAAACGATAATTACGACTAAGAAATCGTTCGCTTCATTAGCGACTCACCAACTAATTCGGAATAAAAAAAGCCAATAATTTCATTTTGAAATTATCGGCTTTTTTATTTTCATCAGCGAAATTGTCATCATTTGTTAAGGTAAACGTTCGTTAATCGTTTATAATCGTTGCTGCTTTTAATAATAATTTTTTACTCAAAGTGATTTCGTTTTGAGCCATTTGTTGCTGAATCAACATTTCATTTTGTAGCTGCGTTGCACTTTGTTTCATATTATTATTCGCTTGATTAAAAGCTGTTTGTAGTCGTTGGAAATACGTTTGTAAAGCTTCTTTTGATGTAATTTTAGAACCGCCAGAAAGCATTATTTCATTACTACTAAACATTGCTGGCAAGTTTGCTTGACGAGTATTTTTACCAGTAATAGGCGCTTTTGGATTCTTATAATTATTCATTCCAGGCACAGTTGACAAAATCATTTGCGCTTTAGTAATTAAGTTAGAACGTTGCGAACGCTGTGATTTCAAATCAATTCTTCCAACATTTCCTAATTTTTGCAAATCTCTACCATCAGGTTGTAATTTGAAATTATGCGTCATCAAAGAAGTTGAGCTTCGTTGCATTGCGACTTGTACCTTTCCTATTTCTTGTCCTAAGACTACAGTTAACGCATTATAATAAGCAGTTTTCGTAATAGAAGCGCCCAATGTTCGATTACCTTGTAGATAAGCGACTTGCATTGTTTTAGTAACTAATGCTTCGGCATCGGTATAACTTACGATTTTTCGTTCTAAAACTAAATTTCCCCAAGTTTCTAAGATTTCTGATTCGGAAGCACCTGAAGCGATTAATTTACTCACAGAACTTTTGTAAGAATTAGTTGGTAACCAACTGAATGACGTCATGATTATGCTTAAAAACATAATTCCGACAAGTTTAGTAACGTGCATAAGTATTTTTTTTATTCCTAATTTTCCTTTATTAATGATTACAATATCATCATAAATCTATTCTCTAACGTCATATTAGAAAAAATCTTTTATTGTAAACCATTAATATAGACGTTTTTTTACATAAAAGGTACTTATATCTTACGTCTATAATAAGAATTACTTCTATTTAGACTAAATCCGTATTTTCCTTAAATTAAAACAAATAGGAAATATCTTGTTTAAACATTGATAAGGATTGAAATATAAATCCAAGCAGATTTATATTTCAATTCGAATTTATATCTAATAATAAAATCAAAGAAAATGTCAAAAGTAATCGCTCAGAAATCACCTTACGTAATGGAAGTAGAACCAGGTACTTATGCTTGGTGTTCTTGTGGAAAAAGTACAAAACAACCATATTGTGATGGTTCTCAT
>CAZEOC010000633.1:0-1748 GCA_964513525.1 uncultured Saprospiraceae bacterium
CAGGCCAAATTGAACACTGCATTTAAGGTAATAGAAAACGCTTGTGGTTTCATTCCAGATAAAACGCCAATAAAGCCCATCCAGCCAACTGATTGAAAAACTGTTTTACCATTACTTTTCCAATTAAATATCTTTGTATGCTTTTCTAATAGCTTATTTTCTGTCCACCAATCCAAGTTTCGAGCGTGTAAAATCCTATCATTGTCTTCAAATGCAAACGCTGTACAAGCAAAAGCAAATTTGATGACATCATAATATAAATTGACTATCAATAGTTGGTCTTCGTCAAAATCACAATACTTCGCTAAGCATTTTATTTCGTCTTGATATGCTTTAGAAACATACATAGTTTTGTACAATTCTATATAATCTTGCATCAAAACAGCGTATTCTTCTATTTCTTTCCAATAACAATTGACTAAATCATTGATTTCAGTCTGGTAAGCTTTTGCAAAATTCCATCGTTCGCTAGGAGGTAAATCTAGGTTAATTTCAATGGTTTCAAAAGGTGATTGTGTTGTCTTTTTATTTTTTGAAATTAATTTATTTATTATGTTTTTCATTTTATTCTAATTAAAGCGAGTTCTAATGATTTTCTTATCTAACTTTCACAAATTCCAAATTATCAAATCGACTAAAATAAATATCCTTTGTTGCTCTCAAAGTAATTAAACCATCTGTTTCCTTTATATCATCCAAATACCTATACAAAAAGGAAGTTGATATTTCAAGATTTGCCATTGCTTTAAAATTCAACCAATTATTTATGGTAATTCGTTCATTCTGAAATTCAAAATCGTTAAATTTCAAGTTGCCATTTATATCAAATTCAGTAGTAGAACGAAAATAAACAGTATCTTTTTCTATCATCGTTACATCCCAACCAAAGAAGATAACTTCTTCTCCTTTTATACTTAAATAGTAATTCGCAACATCAGAATCATTCGAACTTTGATATAATCCGTCAGTAATTTGAGCATTAATAGCTAAACTCAGAATCAATAGATTTAATATTAATAAGTATTTCATTTTTGTATGTTTTTAATGATTAAACCTCATCTAAATAATTATAGGAAAACCTACTGTCCACATTAGAACCATTACTATTATTCCACCTAAGAGCATTAAAGGAAAAAACCGTTTTACTTGTTTTGCAGTAACACTCGTGTCATTACTCAAACTAGATTTACGAACTAATCCAGGATGCTTTTCTAAAAATTCAGCACCATTGTTGAAATAAATTCAGTAAATACCTAATATCCATGACAAAACAATCCAAGCATGAAAACCTAAGACTGTAGGATTCGTCATCATTAATCGAGGTTTAAAAACTTCAAATATATTATTTATTGATCCTAACAAAATTCCTAATCCAATAATTAACCAAGGCAATCCAAAAAAAATCACATATCCTTTAATATAATTATCATAGCCTTCTTCTAACTCAGGATTTATATCGCTATATTTTGTAGTTCGCTTTTTTAATAAAAACGCATTGATAACGGCAATCACAATAAATCCTACCCAAACGTGTTTGAAAATTATTTCCATAATTATTTTTTAATTTTTACTCAAATGCAAGTCTATAGGAATGAGTATCAAATAGATTCAGAAATTACATATTTCTTAGTATAAAAAAATCCTTAACTGAATAGTTCAGAAAAGGATTTTTTTAAACAACTTCTTTATTAAAAATTCTAATTCCCTAAGCCAAATGACTTATTTTTGGATTTAAAAATTGTACTTCA
>CAZEOC010000634.1:0-1745 GCA_964513525.1 uncultured Saprospiraceae bacterium
ATTTAGTTAAAATCGGGCAAAATACTCCGGATTTTTATTGGGGAGTATTTACACAATTTTCTTACAAAGACTTTGATTTTTCAATGCAGTTCCAAGGAGCTCATGGTGGCGAAGTTTACAACATTGATCCATTGTACTACGGTTCTCAATGGGGTCGTTCTACAATAGCTTCATTTGATGCTGATTCAGATGGTATTGCTGATCATAATGGACAACACTATGTTCGTAATAGAGATCAAACTGATGCAATGATTCAAGATGCTTCATACGTTGCGTTAAGAAATCTTACAATTGGTTACACGATGAGTCCTAATTTCATTAAGAAGGCTGGTTTTACTTCTGCTAGAATATATGTAGCAAGTACAAACTTGTTATATATAATGGCTAATGGTTATACTTCTTTCAACCCGGAAGGAGTTGAAACTACTAACTCTGGTTATGCTGGACCAACAACTTACGGAGTTCAAGTAGGAGCAAGTCCAGTAATTAGAAGTTTTACTTTTGGTGTAAATGCTAATTTTTAATTAATATAATTTTTAAATAATAAAGACTATGAAATTAACTTATAAAATAATGGCAGTAATGCTGATTGTAACAGCAGCAATGTCATGTAGAAAATTAGATCAAGAACCTGAAAATCTATTGAGTGCAAGCGGCTTGACAGACTATTCAGGTGTACTAAATGCGGCTTATTACTATCAAATAGGTTCTGCAACGCCATTGGCTGTTATGGGAGACTTTAGAGCAGATAATGCTTATATGGAAGAAGCTCCGTTTGACGATTTCGATAAATTTGATGCAAACTTGACTAGTCAAGGAACACAATTTTTCGGACCTTTCTACACAGCATTGTACAAGTCAATATTAAGTGCAAATAATGTAATAGAAAACTCAAGTAACTCAACGGAAGTTGCGGAGGCAAGATTTTTAAGAGGATTGTCTTACTTTAAACTAGTTAAAGTATTTGGAGATGTAACTGTTAATTTACTGGCAACTCCGGATATGTCTGATGTTTCTACTTTGGCAAGACAACCAGCAACAACTGTTTATAATGATGTGATTATTCCAGATTTAATTGCAGCAATGAATGGTCTGGGCGCGACTCCGGTTAACGGTAGAGCATCAAAATATGCTGCTCAAGGTATGTTAGGTAAAGTTTACATGCAAATGGGTAACTATGCAATGGCTGAGCCTCATTTAAATGCGGTAATTAATGGAGGGGCTTTTAGTTTACAACCCAACTATTCATTTATATTCGGTGAAGCATATGATATGAACCCAGAGATTATTTTTGCTACTCAAATATCTAGTTCTATTACGGATGAATATGGTTTTACTGAGTTTTGGTCTTGGTACGGTGGGCTGGATACTAAATCTCTTACACCATTAGATCCAGCAAAAGGACCGACAATCATTGCTGCCTATGATGCAGGTGATTTAAGAGCTGCGGTAAACGTTGATGCTGTAATTAATTCTTCTCCTAAGTTTCCTCAAACTGGAGGTCCTGATCATGATTGGATTGAGCTTAGATTGGCTGATGTAATTTTATTACATGCAGAAGCTAAAAATGAAAACACAAATGCAAGTGGTGCAAATTCAGCTGCTATTTTATCTGAATTAGATGCAATAAGAACTAGAGCTGGATTAGCTAGCTTAAGTGGAACCGCAACTACTCAAGCTGATGTAAGACAAGCTATAGCTGATGAAAGAAGAATAGAATTAGCATTTGAAGGTCAAAGATGGTT
>CAZEOC010000635.1:0-1737 GCA_964513525.1 uncultured Saprospiraceae bacterium
TTTCCACAACTTCTCGGTATCCTAAATCATTATAGCCGAAAGGATTAATCATTAGTTTCTAATCAGTAAACTTCTGCGCAAATGTGGCAGAAGTTGTTTAGGGACGTAATTAATAATTAAGTTGTTGAACTAAAAAAAGTTCTTTGATATTCAGGGCTGTTTTTATGACTTTATTACCCAAGGTAGTCAAGTAATACCGATAAGTTTTATTCACCTTTTTGATTAAACCTTTCAAGGTTAGTCTTTTAACAATTCGAGAGATTTGTCCAGATGATTTTTTAGGTAATTCTTTACGAAGGTCTTTGTTCCTAAAGCCATGTATCACAAAATCACCTTTAGCAATCGCTCTCAATAGTTGTTCATCCTCTTTGTCAAAAAAGTTAAATCCTTTATAAGAGCGATTATTAACTTTGATTGGTTTAGAGACTTTATCAAGTCTTTTTTTTCCTGAAATGGGTGCATCAAAATCAGTAATGTACTTCAAATACCTTTTGTTGCATCCGCCCATAATTGGCACAAGTGCTTTAAGGGAATAAATAGATTTTTTGACGGGGGCGATCTTGGAAGATTTACTGCCATCCCGATGTGCTACGCTACGGTAGAGATAAAAATTAGTGGTATTGTTGGTCGTTGTTTCAACTCTTAATACCTGACCAAATTTGTCATATATTTTTACAGAAGTACTCCCCATTCGATGCTTGATTCTTCTCATTTCTTCTCGCATCACATGCTTGTAAGAAGTATCTAAAGGTAAATCATTTTTTCCATGTACTCCTTTGCGGCCTAAAAAACGAGCTACGTCATTTGGCGTAATGGTATGCATTACATTTTTCAAAATGTTATCATAAATAGGAGCAAGGGTCTTTTTATTTTTGAAAACTATATCTGTGGCGTACTCTACTTGCATCAATGACCAATGGTAACCTGTACTCGTAATTTCTTTATAAACTGGACAATATAAATCAGCTAACGAATCCAGTTTATTTTGTAAATCTCTGGCATCTAAACTATCTGCTATTACTTGCGCACGAGCAAAGTCTTCGATATAGGTAAAAGCATTATCTTTAAGTTCATATTTTATTTGAGCCTTATCTAATTGAATCGCTAGCCAATTGTGTGCATTAAAATAAAATTGGAGTTGAAAGGGACACCACGTTGGTACTCGTAAATAGCATAAGCCATAAGTCGCATCTAGAAAATAAAAATAGAAGTGGGTACATTTCCCGCCAGTTCTATAAAGATAAGTGCGACCTGTTGGTTTATCTGTTGTACAGACGTAGTTAGGGCAACTCTCGGTGGCTGAAAGAATGCAAACTAAGCCAGATTTTATGCCTCGTTTTTCTATCGCTTTTTTTACTAAATCTTCTTTTCTTACTTGTTTCGGTTTTCTAATAAATTCTATTTCAATACCTACTGACTTAGCTATTCGCTTTGCATTTGCGTATACTTCAGTTCTCAATGGATTTGTGAATTTAGTAATATCTTTCAGCAGATAATTCTTCCGGTATAATAAATTGGTCATTGCTCCTGCATGGCTTGCATTTGGCAATGTTCCTTTTATTACTATTCTGTCATAGCAGCTTAATACGCCCTGAATTTTGTCTTGATACTTTTTTATAAACTCATTTTTCATGAGCTAAATTTATTAATTATTTTAAAATTATGGTACTGGCTTCGCCAGGTTAGGAATAGAAGCAGTAAAAAAATAGCACCTGCGCCATAGAGCATTAACTTTCC
>CAZEOC010000636.1:0-1729 GCA_964513525.1 uncultured Saprospiraceae bacterium
ACACCAGGATTTTCAGTCCTGTGCTCTACCAACTGAGCTAAGGCACCAAACCTACCTTCTTACGAAAGCGATGCAAAAGTAATACGATTTTATAAAAAATCAAATTTTTAATAAAAAAAAATAATCTTTTTTGAAATTTACTTGCTTTCGCTGTTGTTGTTCTATTCTTAATAGGAATTTTCTTACAATAGTTCCAACAAATAGGAAATAATATTATTGATATAGTAAGACAATTACGTTTTGTGCAGAAAACACATTTATTTATTGAGTTTTAAGTATTTTTGCATTTTTAGAAATTTAGAAAAAGAGGAGCGAGGGCAACACCAAGAAATGTGGCATTTTATACATTAGGCTGTAAATTGAATTATTCGGAGACTTCGTCTATCGGACGATTGTTCGAGGAGAATGGTTATGGCGTAGTGAAATTCAACGAAGGAGCAGATATTTATGTGATTAATACTTGTTCTGTAACGGATTTTGCAGATAAAAAATGTCGTAAAGTAGTTCGTCAAGCCTTGAAGCATTCGCCACATGCATTTGTTGTTGTGATTGGCTGTTATGCACAATTGAAACCTGAAGAAATTTCAAATATCGAAGGCGTTGATTTGGTTTTAGGTGCTGCTCAGAAGTTTCGGATTTTAGATTATATAGATGATTTATCAAAAGCGCCAGGCAAAGGGTTAGTTTTTGCAGGAGAAGTGAAAGAAGCGAAAAATTTCGTTAATTCTTTCTCTTTTGGTGATAGAACGCGCTCATTCTTGAAAGTTCAAGATGGTTGCGATTATAAATGTTCTTTCTGTACGATTCCTTTGGCAAGAGGCGGAAGTCGTAGCGACACCGTCGAAAGTGTGGTTGCGAATGCGTATAAAATCGCAGAAATGGGCGTGAAAGAAATTGTTTTGACAGGTGTGAACTTAGGCGATTTTGGAAATGGGACGGAAGTCATCGAAGGAACAAAACCGAAGAAAGCAGCTATGTTTATCGACTTAATCAAAGAATTAGATAAGGTTGAAGGAATAGAACGTTTTCGGATTTCATCTATCGAACCGAATTTGCTAACGGATGAAGTAATTGAATTTGTCGCACAATCAAAGCGATTTGTACCGCATTTTCATGTGCCATTACAATCTGGAAATAACAAACAACTCAAAGAAATGCGTCGCCGTTATAAGCGAGAATTATATGCAAGTCGAGTAGCAAAAATTAGAGAATTGATGCCACATTGTTGTATTGGTGTTGATGTAATTGTTGGTTTTCCAAATGAAACGGAAGAAGATTTCTTAGAAACGTATCGTTTTATCAATGAATTAGAAGTGACGTATTTACACGTATTTACTTATTCTGAAAGAGAAAATACTTTAGCTGCTACAATGGAAAATCCAGTTCCGATGAATATTCGTAGAGATAGGAATGAAATGCTGCGAATTTTATCAGAGAAGAAGAAACGATATTTTTATGAGCAGTTTGTTGGCGAAACTCGAACGGTATTATTTGAAAACTCAAAAGAAGCTGGGAAAATGTCTGGCTTCACGGATAATTATATAAAAATTACGACCGATTACGACCCTTTATTGATTAATGAAATGGGAAGAGTTGATTTGTTAGCTGTGAATGAAAAAACGGAAATGCAGGTAAGTATTGAGGTTTCTGAATTAGTGAAATAGGTGTATTCGCCACGGAGTTGCACAGAGTGTCACGGAGTTTTTGTAGCTGTGCTATTTAGTTCTTT
>CAZEOC010000637.1:0-450 GCA_964513525.1 uncultured Saprospiraceae bacterium
GTCGCCTAAGCTGGCGAGTTGTTTTGCAAATTCAGGATCGTTTGCTTCTTCGCCTTTATGGAAGCGGAGGTTTTCTTTTAAGATTATCTGATGTTCGTTATCCCCATCAAAGCCAACGTTAACTCCCCAACGATCAGATAAAACAGGAGGTAGAAATGAGAGGCTGTAGTCTTGGTTTACTTCACCTTTTGGGCGGCCATAATGTGAGAGAAGGATAACGCGTTTAGCCTTCGTTTTTAGGTAATCAATTGTAGGCTTTAATCTGTCGATACGTGTGAAGTCAGATACTTTTCCCTCTTGAGTGGGGACGTTTAAATCAACGCGCAGTAAAATTATTTTGTCGTTTAGCTCAATGTCATGAAGTGTTTTGAACGTCATTTTCAAATCCTGTTTATTTTATAGATTTCATATTTTCAGTTGCCTCAATAAGGCGAGATCGAATGCCGGGCT
>CAZEOC010000637.1:460-1429 GCA_964513525.1 uncultured Saprospiraceae bacterium
TGATGAGTGACCTGCATCAGGGACAATCACGTAGTCTGCTTCGGGCCATTTTTCATGGAGACGTTGCGCGGAAATAATCGGGCAAACCATATCGTATCGGCCATGTACAATTACGCCTGGAATATGTTTGAAGTGATCAATTTTTTTAAGGATGCTATCTTCGGGCGTTATCAAAAAATTTTTAAAGAAATGGCATTCAATGGAGGCGATTGCCGCGGCGTCGGCCAATTGTTCAGGCGTTGTGATTGTTTCGTAATTCGGGATGAGGGAGGCACACGCACTTTCGTATAAACTCCACATCATGGCCGCATCGTATTTTTCTTTTTTGTTCTCACCCGTAAAGCGTTTGTAATAGGCGCTGATTAAATCGTGGCGTTCATCTTCGGGGATATAGTGGGCGAATTCTTCCCATGCTTCGGGGAAGATATTTTTATTTAAGTTATAAAGCCAGTTAATATCGCGCTCTTCCATTAAAAAGATACCACGCAGAACTAGGCTTTTGACCATTTTAGGGTGGGCACAGGCATATAATAGGGCAAGGGTGGAGCCCCATGAACCACCAAAAACATGCCATGCCTCAATTTTTAGATGATTGCGTAGAGCTTCGATATCATTCACCAGATATTCTGGTGAATTTTTATCCAAACAAACAGCAGGCGTTGAGCGACCTGCGCCGCGTTGATCAAATAATATGATACGGTAATGGTCTGGGTCAAAATAGCGGCGGCTTTTTGAAGAGCATTTTCCCCCAGGGCCTCCATGAAGGTAAACAACGGGAATACCGTCTGGATTACCGCATTGTTCCCAATAAATTTCGTGGGGATCGTCCACGGCCAAATACCCAGAGGAATATGGTTCAATGTCCGGGAATAAATCGAACTGCGTTTTTCCGCCTTCTATTGTTTGTTGAACTTGGCTCATTCGGAATCCTTTGTTTCATGGGCAAGATTAGAAGGATTGGACACAATT
>CAZEOC010000637.1:1439-1728 GCA_964513525.1 uncultured Saprospiraceae bacterium
GGGGCCGTTATATTCACGAAGCCAGCCACGAACACGCACTGTTTTCCCTTGAAGCATTTGTGCGTTTAATCCTTTTTTTGATAGCTCGCGTCTTTTGTCGGAAGGGAGCATAATCGTGAAGTCTTTTTTCCAGTCTTTGCCGAAGTTCAAAAAAGCATTGTTTTTAATATTTGCGACTTTTTTGATTGGGGCCTCGATGACAACAAAATCGCCGATTTTTTCTTCGAGGTTTTCTTGTGTTTGTATTTTGAATTCTGAGCTGTCTTGCCAGATATTTACCTTGTTTTTA
>CAZEOC010000638.1:0-1722 GCA_964513525.1 uncultured Saprospiraceae bacterium
AATCGTCAAAAAGCTAGGAAAAACACCGTCTTCATTATCTTGCATATCAACGACCATTTCATTGCCTTCATCAAAATCTCCATCTCCATTCCAATCAATCCATGCTTCCAAATGAGCGGTGTCACCTGTAGTGTTGGTTACCTCCAAAGGCAAACGAATACTTCCTCCAGGAGTGATACTTAGGCTAGGAAAAATAATAACGCCATCTTCATCATCCACATCCATGTTATTATTATCGTCTCCTAAGGCATCCATATCAGGAAATCCGTCCATTTCCATATCGACGGTATCCCCTAAAAATAAACCGACTATAATCTGATGACTAGGCCCGCCAGTAGAATCATACGTTTCGTAATCTGTTACGCCTGTTGTGCCGTTTGCCAGATCAGGTAAATCCCCATAATCATAAGGAACAGCACAACGCAATCCAACATCATATTTATGGTCTCCATATCCTGTAGCTGCCGTTGTCAGACTAATGACGGGTAAATTGGCAAGCATAGTTCCTATGGCGGTTGTCAGACTAGTGGTATCAACATCTGAGTCAATATTATCGTTGGCATTACCATTGGCATCATACTCGGTAAATCCTTCGTAAGTAGTTGCCCCTACTAATAATTCTCCTGTGCTAGTATCGTACTGTCCATTTCCAAAAACAATAAAATAAGCAGCCGCATAATCCATACCTGACCAAGCGGTATCAGGCGATGCCACACCGCTACTAACGTTAATTCCCGCAGTATCCACATTATATTGATTAAAATAATATTGTCCATTCATTGTGGTGTCTTGTCCCACTAGTCTACCGTTTTCGTCATAAAGTTGAACGATTAAACTATCAACCCCTCTTTCGCAAGCATCTTGCAGTCCATTTAGGATAGAATCACACCAGACATAATTTCCTATTTCTATGGGTGGTGCTTGACAGAACGCTTCCAAATCTCCCAATCCATTAGCCTTACCAAAAGTACCATTCGTATTTGCTGGTGGTTCACTACTAAATTCACCTGATTCGTAAATAGTATAACCACCTATCAAATTACTAGAAGTTGATTTGTCATTTGCTAAAATACCTTCTCGTCGTCCTGTTTCATTATTCAAACGCAAAATCCCTCCACTATAATCACTATATGGATCCATAGCAGTGGTAATAATATAAGGGTCATTCGCTAATTGTAATAAAGCGCCCTGAGTGGTCTCCCAATGAAACCCAGTAATATTATTTAAAGGATTCCAATCAGGATTATAATGAAAATAGTCCCAATGATAATATTCTACCCCACCGGGACCAGAGTTATCAAGCCCAGAAGTCCCCGTACAATCTCCAGAATTCCCTGTTTCTAATACATAGCTAAATCCATTATAACAAGCTCTAAGAATATCCCCAGCAGTAGCCGACCAAGTATATTTTGGAATAGCAGCATCCGTGTTATTAAAATAAGCTTGCGAACCAGCTTGATCGCCAAAACGGTCTCTAAAACCAAGTATCATTGCTTCACCGTCAAATTCTATATCGGTTAACATCGGTTGAGGATAAGCTATATCTAAACCTTCACTCATATAATTAGTCGTATCTGCTTCCGCAGTCCAAGCTCGCCAGTCCCCTTCCACAGAGGTAGAATTTGCATCATCTCCCACTACCGACTGTCGGTCATAATCAAGTGCTACAGTTAGTTCTAGATTAAAATTACCATTATTGACATCCAAAGCATAAACATAAGC
>CAZEOC010000639.1:0-1721 GCA_964513525.1 uncultured Saprospiraceae bacterium
CTTTCAGATTGACATTATGCCCAGAAACTTGTAGTGCATATCCATCTCCTTCATAGCGTAATAATGAACCATTGTGAGGCGTTTGTAATGGTTCAGAACCTTGTCCTTCTCCAATTAATGATACACCATCTTGCAATAATAGCGTTTCTGTAATCTTATAAATTCCTTTCGGAACAAATACTTTAGCACCAAGAATATTTGCACTATCTAATGCGGCTTGAAAAGCATCTGTATCATCGGTATTTCCGTCTCCTTTTGCACCGAAGTTAGTTACTAAAAGTCCGTATTGATTGCCATCAAGATATTTTGCATTTTCAGCATATAAAGCACGAGGAACAGATAAGATTTCAGAAGTACTTTCTATTGTATAATTCGTTCCTCCAGTAATGTCTAACTCCACTTTAACAAAAGCATCAGTTGACCAATCTATATGAGCGAAATCTCCAGTCAAAGGAATTCCATCTCCAATATTCAAGTTTATAACGCCAAAAGAATTACTTGTTGGTTGATGCATTTCTTCATAAATCGCTGAATTACTTACATCATCAAGAATAATACTTACTTGTACGCCTATTAATTGATTCGCAATAGCTAATCCTGAACTATCTCTTGCAACAGCTTGGTATCTAAAAGAACTTTGTGCAAAAGAATTGGTTGCACACAATATCATTAAGCTCAAAAAGAGCCATTTACTTGTTAAATTTCTCATTATTATAATGTAGGTTTACTCTTGGAATATTAGAATTAAATATAGAATTACTATTAAAACTAACTTATAATTAATTCCATTTTAAAAAAAATAATTTCGTACAGTTTTTTGGGGCTAACTATACGTTTTTTTAAAATTTTATAAATTGTTTTGAACTTAGCATATTATCTTCATCATCAAGCAATTGAACAATATAACTTCCTGTTTCAAATGCGTCATCGAACTTGATTGTTATTAAACGACCTTCATTTAGTTCATAATTTTTCAAATAAGTCAACTGACCATTCGACTTAAAAATTTTGATTTTCAAATTCGTTAAATCAGTATTACTAACTTCGATATTAATAAACTTCACAGAGGGATTTGGGAATAAATTCACTTGTAATGTAGCCTTTGGGAATACAATATTTCCTATGTTTGAATAATTAGCTTTTCCAGATTTCTTATAACTAATTCTATACTCAATCGTTCCTTCTAAATTTTCTATATCTGCATAATAGAAATTATTTTTTGTAGCATCATTTTTAATAATTGCTATAGTTCTATAATTTCCAGTTTCTCCTATTTTTCTTTCTAATACAAAATAAGTTGTTGTAATAACACCTGACTTTTCCCACTGAATCTCAGCATTGTTTGCTTCTGTTAATTTTGCTTTCAACTCAACACTTCCTTTTTCTTCTAAAATTCCTTGTTGAAAACCTTCTGTAACATAACTCCCAGTTTCGTTTGTTTTACTAAAAACTTCGCCAATAGACCAACTTAACGATACACCATCTTCACTAACAATATTATCACCCGCAGTTGTAATTGTATTTCTTGAGATTTCTTGTGCAGAAAGCTGTAAAGCAATCAATAAAAATAGGATTGTGTAATAGTTTCTCATTGTAATAGATTTGTTGTTATTAATTATTTCCTTCTCTCTGTTATCTTAGAAAATCAAGCCAAAAAAATAATTTAAAAACTAATTCCACATCAAAAAACAAGACCTAAACAAACACCTAAAAAACTAACA
>CAZEOC010000640.1:0-296 GCA_964513525.1 uncultured Saprospiraceae bacterium
ACTTTTCGGAGGTACAGAAGTAAATATCCAACCGCAAGGTCAGGTGGATGTGACGTTACAGAGTACTTATTACAATTCATATCAAGTAGAAAGCGGATTCAATGGAAATGGAGTTCAATTTAATCCCATAGATCCAGATGTAGACATTCGGGTGAGCACGGAAGGTAATATTGGTACGAAGTTGAATTTAGATTTCAATTATGATACCCAATCAACATTTGACTTTGATAGACAGATTAAGTTAGGATATGATACAGAAGCATTTGGAGAAGATGACATCATAAAGAAGATAGAAG
>CAZEOC010000640.1:306-1721 GCA_964513525.1 uncultured Saprospiraceae bacterium
AGTCTACCATTGAGAGGCAACTTAATACAAGGCGCACAATCACTTTTCGGTCTTAAGACAGAATTACAATTTGGCCATTTGAGACTAACAGCTATTGCGTCTCAACAACAATCCGAACAAAATAACATGAGGATTGAGAATGGAGCTGCAATCCAAGAATTTGAATTAGCCCCTGATAGTTATGATGAGAATAGACACTTTTTTATATCTCATTATAACAGGGATACTTATGAAAGTAATTTGGATAACTTACCTCAAATTGCTACTTCATTTAGGATTTCACAATTAGAAGTTTGGGTATCTGATAATAGACCAACATACCAACAAAGGACCTCTCCTATTGTAGCTCTTGCGGATGTCGGAGAACCTAATGCTGAAAAGTATACAGGTGATTATACGATTCCAAGTAGATACGAACCTAATCAGATGCTCTTAGAATCTGATATAAATTTGACAGACCTTAATGGTATATATCTTCCTGATAATAGAGTGAATCCAATCTTTGATAGAATAGCAGCAAATAAAGATAATCTAGCTGAGTTAGAAGACGCTAAATTTGTAAGTAAAGTAGCAGATATATTGGAAGGGGAAGGATTTGTTGCAAATCGAGATTTCTCTGCCTTTATGGGCCGTAAATTATCATCAAATGAATATTCCTACAACGAACAATTGGGAATGTTATCATTAAATATCAGGTTACAACCAGATCAAAATTTAGCGGTAGCATATAATTATACATATTCTGCAAGATGTGATGAAGTCTATAATGTAGGTAGTTTAGCTGCTGATGGCTCACAATTTTCAGCTACCAACAGAAACCAACAAAACCAAACTCAACAAGATACTTCTAGTTCTGAAGGTGCGAAAGTTCTATTTACTAAACTATTAAAAAGTCAAGTTCAAATAACGAATTCTCCGACTTGGGATTTGATGATGAAGAACGTATATCCTCTAAGAGCTACTCAATTGAATCCTGAAGAGTTCACATTTGATATTTTCTATGAAGATGATAGTGATGGTTCATTGAAAAAGTATTTTCCTATCGATGGATTTAGAAATCAACCACTGCTTCAATTATTCAATTTAGATAGATTAAACAGATATAATGATCCTCAAGGGGATGGAATTTTTGATTTTGTACCAGGTGTTACAGTTATTCCAAGTAGTGGGTCTGTTGTTTTTCCAGTTTTAGAGCCATTTGGGAGTTCTTTGGATTCCTTATTAAAAGGGCTTGATCCAGTGGAGATTGAAAAATATAAATTTCAACAACTTTACGATACGTCTATTACAATAGCAAGACAAAGTTTAGAAAAAAATAAATTCTTGATGAAGGGGAAGGTAACTTCTGCCACATCAGGAGAGATAAACCTAGGGCCTTTTGTACCTGAAGGTTCCGTAAGAGTAAGAGCTGGAGG
>CAZEOC010000641.1:0-1720 GCA_964513525.1 uncultured Saprospiraceae bacterium
ATGATCCGCTTCATCGCCTGTTCAATATCTTTATAAGGCTTTTCTTCTTTGGCCACGTACATGACCATCAAGGCAATTCGTCGGTCTTTATTCGTTAAATCTTCGTACAATAAATGTTTATGTAGTCGATAAGCCTCTCGAACCTGTCGACGTAATCGGTTCCGATCTACGGCGAGACGGAATTTCTTTTTGGGAACACTAAGAGAAAATTGAGCTGGAAATTGGCCTGCCTCTTCAATTGGAATATAGACAACCCGCAGGGGATAAGCCGAAAAGGATTTTCCGGAAGTAAAAAGAGCTGATAGCAGGTGATGATTTTTCAGCCGCTCCGCCTTGTTGAATTTGAACGACTGCGACATATAGACTTTATTCTAAAAGAGCGTATTTACGAGAGCAGTATAAAAGACGATAACCGCAAGCAACGAGGCTTGACGGTCACGGGTAATATCGAAATTAACGAAAAGAAGAAATCAATAGGATCAGTGTTTAGACGAGTTCCTAATTTATTTCTTATGCATTTCGTCAGATACCGTTAGTTTATGGCGTCCCTTTGCACGACGACGCGCTAATAATTTGCGGCCATTCTTAGTAGCCATTTTGCTACGGAATCCGTGTTTATTTACGCGCTTACGCTTAGAGGGTTGGAAAGTCCTTTTCATCTTAATTAATTTTTCTAATTGGCCGACAAAAGTACACTATATTTAAAGGAATCACAACTACGAACTAAGTTAATTACCGAAAATTCCCCCTAAAAACAGGAAAATACCTTAGAATATCCCATCTTTGCACCGCAAAAAGAGTCGATGACTATTGACTCCATGTTTATTATTAGAAATTAACAATCAACTAAAAAGACAAAAATGAAATTAGTTACCGTGGGCACTGTTGCCTTTGACACCATCGAAACGCCATATGGAAAGGCTGAACGCGTAGTGGGAGGAGCTGCAACTTACATCAGTATTGCTGCTTCCTACTTCACCAAAGAACTGGGACTTGTTTCGGTGGTTGGAGATGATTTTCCGGATACGGAATTAAAGTATATGCAAAAGCGAGGGGTCAATCTAGATGGCCTACAAATCAAAGAAGGAGAAAAATCTTTCTTCTGGGCGGGACGCTATCACAATAATATGAATAGCCGTGATACTTTGGATACACAACTAAATGTGCTGGCTGATTTTAAACCGAAATTACCTGCGAGCTACCGTAATGCAAAATTCGTCATGCTTGGAAATCTAACTCCGGAAATTCAGCTGAAGGTTATTCGTCAAATGAAATCCAAACCCAAATTGATCGTTATGGATACGATGAATTTCTGGATGGACATCGCGATGCCATCGTTAAAGAAAACCATCAAAAAAGTAGATGTACTTACCATCAACGACGAAGAGGCTCGACAGTTATCTGGAGAATATAGCTTAGTTAACGCTGCCAAGGCGATCCACAAAATGGGACCAAAAGTATTGGTTATCAAAAAAGGAGAACACGGAGCCCTCTTGTTTTACAATAATAAAATGTTTTACGCACCCGCTATGCCATTAGCACAAGTTTATGATCCTACGGGCGCAGGAGATACTTTTGCAGGTGGATTTATCGGCTACTTAACGAAGGCTAATAGCACGACTTTTGAAAACATGAAACGCGCGGTGATCTATGGATCAACCCTGGCGTCGTTTTGCGTAGAAGAATTTAGTATTGCACGTCTAAAAAGACTGAAACAGTC
>CAZEOC010000642.1:0-1701 GCA_964513525.1 uncultured Saprospiraceae bacterium
CCACCACCACCACCACCTACACCATAGGCACCATCTGCTGCATTTCCGCCCGGTGCTCTCGCGCATTTAGTTCCACCAGCGGCCGAGAACCCTCCATTTCCTCCACGCATCCCCGCGTTAGTACAGCCATCATTGCCTCCTATACCACCTACTAAAGTTATGCTTCCAGCTATCTCTATTACGCTTCCACCACCGTGTCCTCCTTCACCATGTCTAGCGGCATCTCCTCCATTACCGCCCGCATTACTGGGCGATACCCATACCAAGCCTCCTTTCCCCACACTTGCGCCACCACCACCGCCACCGCCACCGGCAACGATCAAAACAGTACCACCACTATTCCTTACGCCACTTCCACCACCGCCACCACCAGCACCATCTGTTCTTAAAGGGGTTGTGTCACCTCCAACTCCTCCCACTACGATTTCTAAGACCTCTCCAGGCGTTACTGACAGAACCCCTGTAACAATCGCTCCTGACCCTCCGAGATTCGAGCTATTGAAATCAGTCTGTCCTACTTCACCAAGACCTCCGCTACCACCTACCGCGGTAATTTGGATCTCCGTTTCTCCTGGGGGGACGGTATAGGTCTGAATCGCTCCAGTATAATTAAAAGTGGTTTGTGCCTTTATTTCGGCATTGATAAACAAGAGAAGACAAATGCTCCATGTGAAAAGTGATGCATTGACATTAAACTTTAGTAAAAACTTTTTCATTATCATTTAGTTTTTTGAGGTTTTAATTGAAGTTGTTAACGAAAGTTCACTAAAGGTGAGGACAAGTGCTTAATACACTGTGCAATAAATTCATTTACTATTTCTTACATATTGAATATTAGATCCTTTACTCTTTCTATCAAAAGTGGTGATCTGGAATTCTACGTAAATTTTTTCTTCTTCTAAATAAACACAGAAAGTCTCACCAGACATATATTGATACCGTCCACATTCTTTTGCCTGTTCTTTTTGCGTCTTGAATTCAAGATCATCCATATCCTGACAAGGTCCATACGCCCAAAGTGTCCCGATGGGACTATTTTTAGTGGCTTGCTCTTCTGTTTTTAAATTATAAAGTCCACCTCCTTCACCTCGGGTTAGCCAGACTTGATCTGTTATTCTATCCTGATATTTTTCTTGGGTAGGATTATCATCTCCACTTTTAGAAAATACGATCTTTTCTCCTGTCCAAATAGTTTGTCCGTTTAAATAGCTAGATGTGATTAGGATTATCGTAACCAATAAATAGAATAGTCGCATAGATAAATTTTAACCTTTTTCCAATTGGAGCAAATAGTGTTCGTATTCGTTTAATGGAAATTATTGAAGAATCCTTTCTTGGATCTTGTTAGTACAAAAGTAGTGTAGTCTAACTCAGTCAAACGGACATTCCTGTATGTCAAACGGACATTTTGAGTTTAGGACCGTCAAAAATAGACATAGTTAAGGGTGTAAAACGGACATGAAGGAAGGAGAAGGTAAAAGTTGGTTATACTCGGAACGGGGCAAAATACTGTTTATTCGTTTAACTGTTTATCCAAGTATAGCTTGTAAACGAATAAACAGTTAAACAAATAAACAATTAGTTCACTTTCACAATTTTATCCCGTTCGCAGTATAAAATCAACTATTTAGGAAGTAGGAAAAATATAATAGACTTTATGCTGAAATTTTTTGTAAAGAAGCCAAATAGATATTTTTGATC
>CAZEOC010000643.1:0-620 GCA_964513525.1 uncultured Saprospiraceae bacterium
CAAAGTAGTCTATTGCTCCATGCCTTTTCTATATTGAAAATTATAACCAAGTATATTTTCTTGTTCGGCCCAAAGAATCAAAACCTCATTTGCATTTAGATGACTCACTTCAGTAGCGTTTGGTGCATTGCATAATGAAGTACTATCACAGGGAGGGTTTAAACAATCATTGATTACTTCAGGGAGGGTTAAAGTATCTGAAATTAAATTAAACTTAACTTCTGCCAAGCCATAACAAGAAGGATCGCCCCAATTACTCATTGCTGAAATGAGTACATATTGTACGAGCTTCCCTTCAAAGTTAGGACCTTCAAAACCATTGTAAATTGCTTCACCATTGGCCATTGGAAATACAAATTCTCCTAAGGTATACCAAATGTTACCATCTTCAGAATAATCTACAATAGCTTGGTTAAACCCTTGATCAAGTTCACCGAGCTCATTAGTATTCCAAATTCGCGTCGTAGTTAAAGAATAGACCGAGCCCAAATCATACATAATCCATTGGCCAACATCTCGATTAGGATTAGGATTAATAGCAGCCTCGCAAGAACGCCATGTGTTTTCCCAAATCGAAACATCAGGTTCCGCACATTGTCCAGATATCGTTTGATTAATTA
>CAZEOC010000643.1:630-1701 GCA_964513525.1 uncultured Saprospiraceae bacterium
TACATTTAGTAATAAAATTATTAGGATATTAAATCTCATTTTTTTTGTTTAATAGATTTTAAAACAGATATTCATGTACACCAACACACCAACACACCAACACACCAACACACCAACACACTAAGACATAAAACCTAAAGGCCCCATACCTCCTCCAGGCGAATAGAAATTACCAATATTTGGCAAGACTAAACTTAAATCACTTTCGGGTACGCCAAACCATAGGGCTAATTCTGCGAAATATTCATCCGTTGAAGTTGTTGGCAATAACACACCTTCTCCGATATCTGCTGAAGAATCTAACGCAAGGGAAGGATAAGTGCCATAGATGTCACCGCCGTTTACTGCTCCCCCCATAATCATGGCATTTCCCCCCCAAGCGTGATCCGTCCCATTACCGTTAGATGTAAGGGTCCTTGCAAAATCAGAGATGGTGAATGTGGTTACTTGTTCAGATATGTTCAGTTCTTCCATAGCAGTATTGAATTCTCCAAATGCTTTGCTTACGGCACCGAGCATGGCCATTTGTTCAATCAATACTTCATCATGGTGATCCCAACCACCAAAGGTGATAAAGAACGTTTGTCTAGTCATTCCTAAAACTTCTCTTGCTGCAATGGTGCGCGCTACCATTTGCATACATTGAGAAAGACGGTTAGCAGAGAAGACGGTGTTTAAGGAAATACCACCCACTGCCGTACTAAATAATTCATGGCTATCTTGTCCGTTTCGAATGACTTCCTTATAGGTGTTTTTGAAAACATCTTGATAATCTTGTTCTAGTAAATTGTCAATGGCGGTCGTTCGAATCGCATCAATGGCACTGGTTCCATTATAGCCTTCAATTCCTTGACTGCCGTCTCCATTACATCGAATGGTATATTCAGAAGAGTTTGCACCAGATTGGAAAATATTTCGACCAGCCAAAGAAACATTCATTGAAATATTTTGGTTGCTATTCATACTATGTAAAATATCAGCCATTCGTCCACCCCAACCTTTAGAAGCTCTTTCATGTGGAATAGAAGTTTGCCATTGTTGAATTTGATCAGCATGTGAAAATAATCCTAA
>CAZEOC010000644.1:0-1697 GCA_964513525.1 uncultured Saprospiraceae bacterium
AAGTTCTATCAATTACTTTTCACCTTACTCTGGAACAGTTCCTTTAAGCACTCAAAATGGTATTACAATCAATCCAACTAACGGATTAATTGAGTTTATTCCAACAATACAGCAGGATTTTGTGATGTGTGTGAAGGTAGAGGAATTTAGAAATGGCGTCAAAATAGGTGAAATCGTTAGAGATATGATGTTTCAAAGTATAGATTGTGAAAACGATCTTCCTGTTCTTTCTGGAATTGATGGAACAGCCGACTCTACAGGTACAACAGGAAATTTTGAAATGACTGTTTGTGCTAACACGCCAATTGATTTTAATATTTCATCTTTTGACCTAAATGTTTTAGATAGTATTCCGCAGTCTTTGCAATTATTTTGGAGTCAAAATATTCCTAATGCAACATTTTCTATTAGCACTGATACCTTTCCTAATGCCCATTTTCAATGGACACCATCGGATATAGATCTTGGTACGTTCCGTTTTATAGTAGAAGTTAAAGATGACAATTGTCCACTTCTTGGCATTAATTCCTACATTTTCACCATTCACGTTTTAGAAAATACGATATCTAACCTTAACCGTGTAGTTCGTACTTGTGCTATTGGCGATACAATTAATCTAAATCCTAATTTTTCGACCTCATTAAGTAATAATGCAACGATTAATTGGACACCAAATAATTATTTGAGCAATACTTCTAGCCAAATAGCCACCGTATTTCCAGATAGTAGCATAACCTATAACATTGATATTCAATATAATAATGGTTGTAGTAATTCCGATTCAATAGAAGTTTTAGTAAGTAATGGCTTGAATATTCCAACATTAACAGATTCCCTAATTTGTAAAAATGACATGATTGATTTGGATGTTAGTTTACCAACTCTTCCTCCAATAACTTTCTTAAATGATACTGTAAAAACAATTCCAGATAACGACTTAACAGGGATTTATTCTTATATAAATGTCAGTAATATCTCTTCACTTGCCAGTTTGAACACTGTTTGTTTAACCATAAATCATATTGCGGCTACTGATATAGATGCTTATTTGATTGCACCAGATGGAAATATTCTAGAGTTAACAACAGATAATGGCGGAATACAAAATGCTTATCAAAATATTTGTTTTACGCCAAGTGCAAGCCAATCTATTGTAAATTCAGTTATTAATCCTAATGCATCCTATTTACCAGAAGGTAATTTTGCAAGTATGAATAATAATGTCAATGGTATTTGGAAATTATTAGTTATTGATGACGCTTCGTTTTTTACAGGTGACTTAATTAAATGGTCGTTGTCTTTTTCCGAACAAAGTCATGTCAACTATAATTGGACGCCTGCAACGTCACTGAGCTGTTTCGATTGTGCTACGCCAATTGCTTCACCTGATTCGACCACAACTTATATTGTACAAGCAATTGACCAATATGGCTGTGTAGATTCAGCGATAGTAACACTCGGAGTTGAAGAAAATATAGTTGCACCAACTATTTTGAATACAAGTTTTGGTTCAAATTCTATCTCATTTTGTTGGAGTAAAAATGCATTAAATATCAATTATGAAATTAATATTGATAATGCTGGCTGGATTTCACCAAATGGACAAAATGGTTTGTGTCACACGGTTTCAGGTTTAATGAGTTCACAAACTATCAATATCCAAATTAGAGCAATAATTACTTGTAGTACAACCAATG
>CAZEOC010000645.1:0-1650 GCA_964513525.1 uncultured Saprospiraceae bacterium
ATGATGAAATTCGGTTGAATTAGAGTATAGATTGCTGTCGAACTTTAGATGATCTGTAACTAATCAGCATGATTAGAGTTGGTTATTGAAAAAAAAAGTTATTTTTTGTTTATGCTTCCAAAAGAGATAGAATCAAGGATCAAAAAACTACCACCAGAAAGTAAAATTCTTTTTGAATTAGTAGTGAGTTTTTTCGAACAAAAGTTTGAAGAACAAGACCTGATTATAAAATCTCAAAACTCTCGGATAAAAGAATTAGAAGATCAACTCTCAAAAAACAGTAGCAATAGTAGTAAGCCTCCATCTACAGATGAGTTTAACAAGCCATCGCCTAAAAGCACTCGAAAGAGTAGCGGGAAAAAAGTAGGCGGACAAAAAGGTCATAAAGGAACTACTTTAAAAATGGTAGAACATCCAGATGCGACAAAAGAACACAAAGTAAATTGGTGTGAGTGTTGTCAGCGTGATTTAACAAATCAGCAGGCAGACTCCGTTAATCGTCGTCAAGTGTATGATATACCTCCTATGAAAATGATGGTAACGGAACATCAAGCAGAGGTAAAAAAGTGTACTTGTGGCCATATTACAAAAGCGGACTTTCCAATAGGAGTTGATCGCTATGTTCAATATGGATCGAATCTAAAAGGATTGATTGTCTACTTACAAGATTATCAACTCTTGCCTTGTGATCGAACTAAAGAATTAATACAGGACTTGTTCAATCATAATTTAAGTACAGGAACTCTAGCTAATGTTAGACGATATGCTTATGACCAATTAACTACTTTTGAAGAACATCTTAAAAAAATACTTAGGTTCTCAGCAGTAGCTGGTTTTGATGAAACTGGATTTCGAGTAATGGCTAAGCGTTTATGGCTTCATAGCTGTTCCACATCCAAATATACCTATTATGCAGTTCATCAAAAAAGAGGTGGACTAGCTATGAATGAGATAGACATACTTCCTCATTTTAAAGGTATTGCAATCCATGATTTTTGGAAAAGCTACTTTGCCTACGATTGCAAACATGGTTTATGCAATGCACATTCCATTAGAGAATTAATCTTTATCAAAGAACGTTTTGAGCAATCTTGGCCAGAACAACTGATCCAATTACTCCTAAAAATGAAAGCCGCAAAAGAAAAAGCAATCCTAAATGGGAAAAAAGCTTTGTCCAAAGCAACTATTAATAAATATCGAAACCAATATGATTCCATCATTCAAAAAGGATTGGAATTAAATCCTTTCCAACCTCCACCCATAAAAAAAAGAGGGCGTATCGCTAAACCTAAACCACTCAATTTACTAATACGACTTAGAGATTACGCGGATGATTATTTGAGGTTCTTTTACGATTTTAGAGTACCTTTTGATAATAATTTTTCTGAAAGAGATATTCGAATGATGAAAGTCAAACAGAAAATATCCGGTTGTTTCAGATCAATGACAGGTGCTAATATCTTTGCAAGAGTCAGATCTTATATCATGACTGCTCGCAAACAAAATGTCAATACATTCAATGCATTGATCAATTTGTTCGAAGGTAATTTTATTTCATCTTATTTAATCAATACCCGTTGGTACTGAAGAGTTACAAAATAAGATAGTTCTATTGTGTGTTAATGAAGATTTTTTAAAATAATTGTTTAC
>CAZEOC010000646.1:0-1650 GCA_964513525.1 uncultured Saprospiraceae bacterium
ATAAATATTATCATAATCAAATAAAACGATTTGCTTTCCTTCTTCATTAATCACACCCCAACGTCTTCCAATACGAACACAAGCTAAGTCTTCGCTGAAATCACTTACTTCATCATATATTAAAGGAATAGACAACTCTGTTGTCAAATCAATGAATCCCCAACGAGCATTTTTGCTAACAGCCGCTAAACCGCTTTTGAAATCACGGACTTCATTAAATTTCTTTTCCGATTTTTCTTTCGCTTCTGCTCTGGAATATTTTTTAGTGTTTGCCTTACCATTATTCGTAAAGCCTGTAGAATTACAAGCCGTGAATATGGTTAGAGAAACCATAATTAGTAATAAAATACTACTCTTATGTGTAAAAACTTTTTTCATAAATACTATTATGTTGCTACTTTATTTTGGTGAATATCATGTTAATAAAAAGTATTATCTATTTACTTACATGTCAGGGAATAGTTATTATGTAATATATTTTTAGATTGTTATTCTATTAAATTTATTAATGTTTTATAATCATCAAAAGGTGCGTCTTTATTTTTCATCTCTAAGAAGTTGTCAAATTCAGAAGTATCGCCATTTTCATTAGGTTCTTCTAAGTCTCTATAAGTCATTTCTGTCCTTACTTCAATCCTTCCTTCTTTTAGTTGTTGCACTCGCCATTGATGCGTCTTTAACATTCTACGCCAGATGACCTGATTTAGTTGCATAAAATCTTTATCTGGCAAAACTCCAATTGCTTCTTTGAATGCTTCATTGTTACGAGCAATCATTTTTGCATCTTGTATAATGAAAAATGCAGTTTGAGCAATTCGTTCATCTTTTGTCAATAAGGTGGAGTACATGACTAATTGTAAATCTTCTTCAGACTTAATCATATTCTGTCTGCGTGCAGCTCCTCGCCACTTTAAATCTAAGATAGCGAATTCTCCTTTTTTATTTTTTAACACTAAATCTGCTTTAGCTTTGACAGCAATTCCGTTGAATGTTCCTTCAATTAGTTTTTCTGTTGCTTCAATTTCCCAATTATTATTACGAATAATCTCAATTAAGCTCCAAGCTGCATATTTAAGTGTATTTACGAAAGCAGTTTTTTCAGGTTCTCTACCATACATTAATAATACAGCACCTTCTCTTTCTAACAAACTGTTCAATCGCGAATTTACCCAATTTTCGACTTGCGACTTTTCCCATGTCAAAACATTTTTTTGAGTAAATAAAATTTCAAATAATCGGTGTGCTAAATTTCCCATCAAAGTTGAATCTTTCACAACCGAAAGAATGGAAGTTTTTTGCAAACCTAATTTATATTTAAATACCCATTTATATGGATAATAAAATAATGAATCCAAACTTGTGAAAGTTTCTTCTTCCTTTTTGCCAATTTTATCGCCATTTGTGACATTCAAATACGACTTTGGCTGTCCAAGTTTACGTGGGTTAAATATTTTTTTATTTTGAATATTAAAATTGTGTAATATATTAGAATCTATATTCGAAGCATTTAATGTTATTTCGCTTAAATTTTCAAAAACAGCTTCTAAGTCACTATGCAATGGGTGTGGTTGAACAATTTTGCCTTCTACCATCTCGGAATGCACCAAAAACAGTGTTTTGTGACAATGTAATATTGCTCGAGGACGTTGC
>CAZEOC010000647.1:0-1647 GCA_964513525.1 uncultured Saprospiraceae bacterium
ATCATGGAGATTAGTTGTTCTAATGCTCCACCAAGTTGCGTAAATGTTTCTGAAGACAAACCTGGATTTACTTTCTTAGGAGAATTTAATGATGCTAAATATTATGTATCTGATCACGCAAATGATTGGGGATATGCAAAATCAAATAGTGAAGCAAACGGAGGTCACCTAGTTGTGATTAATGATGCTGCTGAAAATGATTTTATTCAAAATAATATCAATCCATCAACGGGTTCTATTTGGACTGGCTTGAGTACCGTTTATTCTCCGAATGTATTTAACTGGGTGACTGGAGACGCTGTAGGCTATACCAATTGGCAAGCTGGTGAACCTAATGGAAACGGTTATAACCAAGCAGTAAGAATGAAAAAGTCAACTGGAGAATGGACGGATAGGGGAGCTTATTCTTATCATTACGAGTACGTAATGGAAATCCCTTGTAATAACGATGACGACGGCGGCAACGGTGGTGGTGGCGGCAGTTCTGATCCTGTTGTACAACAGATCACTGGTCCTGCTAATGGAGGTAGCTTTACTGTCGGTGTGACAGAGATCGCTTACCGTGTAACAGACGATTGTGGAAATGAAGAGATTTGTATTTTTACTGTAACGGTTGAGGATAATCCTGCTGAAGTTACAGCAAATTGCCCTACTGATATTACAGTAGATGCTGAGCCTGGTGCTAGTTCTGCCATAGTAGAATGGAGTGACCCTACTGGAACTTCAACCTGTTATATTCCTGGTGTCGAAGTTGCTCAAATAGACAGTGTTTATTTTAGTGGTGATGCATTGCCAGTTGGTGTAACTTTTATACCATATAACTTAATCGACTCTTGTAATAATTTTGCACAGTGTCTATTGACAATTACTGTAAATGGAGAAGCAGCAGCACTTACCTTAGATAGTTGTCCAGGAGATATTACTACTGATACTGATAATTTCTCATGGAATGAGCCTACAGCCTCTTCCAACTGTTTTACAGGAGATGTAACCATTGAACAAGTTGAAGGACCTGCCAATGGTAGTAACCCAGGGGAAGGAACTTATGAGATTATCTACCTCATCAATGATGATTGTGGTAACTCTGAAGTTTGTTTCTTTAACGTTACCGTCGAGCCTGCTTGCTCAGCTGCCGGAACACCATGTGATGATGGTGATGATTGTACAACTAATGATGTAGAGGATGGAGATTGTAATTGTGCAGGAACATTTACAGATAGTGATGGAGATGGCGTATGCGATGCGGATGATATTTGTAATGGTGGAGATGATAATATGGATAGCGATGGCGATGGAACACCAGATTTCTGTGATGATTGTAGCGTAGCAGGTCAGAGCTGTGATGATGGTGACGATTGCACAACAGGAGATGTATACGATGCGAATTGTAACTGTGCCGGAACCTTTGCAGATAGCGATGGAGATGGCGTATGCGATGCGGATGATATTTGTAATGGTGGAGATGATAATATGGATAGCGATGGCGATGGAACACCAGATTTCTGTGATGATTGTAGCGTAGCAGGTCAGAGCTGTGATGATGGCGACGATTGCACAACAGGAGATGTATACGATGCGAATTGTAATTGTGCTGGAACCTTTGCAGATAGTGATGGAGATGGCGTCTGTGATGCAGATGATATCTGT
>CAZEOC010000648.1:0-1646 GCA_964513525.1 uncultured Saprospiraceae bacterium
TAAAGCGGAATGCTCCAACTATTTTAAACTCAGCATTTAATGGAATAGATG
Source organism: uncultured Saprospiraceae bacterium (assembly GCA_964513525.1). Classification (GTDB taxonomy): domain Bacteria; phylum Bacteroidota; class Bacteroidia; order Chitinophagales; family Saprospiraceae; genus CAWVWD01. Next base: position 52 of record CAZEOC010000648.1, read on the forward strand.
AGGCAGAGAGTAACGTACCTGAAGACGCACCCATGTTTTGGGACAATAGAATTCAGTCATTAGAAAAACAAGCCATTCAACCTATTTTGTCAGCAGAAGAAATGAGAGGTCATAATATAACAGAGGAAGCCATTATTGATACCATTTTACTTAGGTTAAAGAGCATTCCAGAGTATAATGATAGGTTTACGATAGTCTTTGGGGAAAATGGCTTAACAGAAGAAAATCTTGGAAAAGCAATTGCAGCTTTTGAAAGAACATTGATTTCCAATAATAGTAGGTTTGACCAATATGCTAATGGAAATAATTCTGCACTAACTTCTTTAGAGATTAGGGGGATGATAAATTTTTCAGAAGTTGGTTGTGCGAATTGCCACAATGGACCGATGTTCTCTGATTTTGAATTACATGTCTTAACTGTTCCTGAAAATGAAAAATTAACTATTCCAGACAACGGGAACGGTGAATTTGCATTTCGCACACCAACACTAAGAAATTTAAACCTGACTGCACCATACATGCACAATGGCGTCTCAATACTTTAGTAGAGGTAATGGAATTCTACGATGACGTTGATGACGACAGCCAAAATCCAAATATTGCGTCAGGGAAAAGGGCTGATAAATTGAGGCAATTGGACATTCCTGATGACAAAGTTGCCTCAATTATTGCCTTTTTAAATACACTTAATGATGAAGACTTTGATAAAGAAATCCCGAATAAAGTGCCAAGTAATCTAAAGCCAGGAGGAAATATTGATTAACTTTGGGATACCCTAATACAAATGAAAGACTGGCTCTAATCGAGTAGGGTAAGACCAGCCGATTGACTGGCCTTATCCCTCTCACACCACCGTACGTACGGATCGCGTATACGGCGGTTCGTCAAACAGGTTTGCCCCTCTTTACACGAGTAAACCCTTGCCTTTTTCTACAAACAGATGCCGCTAAATCTAAGGGAATCGGTCACCCAATAATTCAACGAAACTGATACAATACTTGGGCCGTTTGACGTTCAGCCCTTCGCAGCTACCCTTTCTGCACTCGCTGCTAACAACTCGGTCGGTCATTAAGCACAGGTTTGGCTCTACTACTATGGCTTCGGCTGACTGGTCGGTTTCTAGTAAAACGAAACTAGACCGATACCAGCCCACCCGCTTCGCGGTTCTCTCTCTTAAATGCCTCCCAGGCATTTACCCTTCGGGATCATTCGTTCATCTCGGTAAGAACACCCGCTTTCCGTCTAATCCGGCTGCATCTACTATCTTGGAATTATTGCCTACGAGCTTCGGTATGTTGTGCTACCTTACCCTCCCAAAACAGCCTCTTATGCAGTTTCTGTTCGTCCGTTCAGACTTTTGCAGTCCCGCTTACTTCAGACCTCACCTCACGGTGGACGCCCTTGCGGCTTACTAACTGGCTTTAGCAACTTGCCAGTAAGGGACTTGCACCCTCTAGCGTGTTGGGTTTCCCCAAGTTTATTCCCTATTTTGGGGAACGGTGTCCATTCGAGGCACACACAAAAGCTAAAATGTCAATAGCCCCTATGCGGGGCTACTGCATTTAGCCAGACCGATGGGCACAATTGTCAATAAA
>CAZEOC010000649.1:0-1642 GCA_964513525.1 uncultured Saprospiraceae bacterium
GCGTACGCACGTGATGGCGAGCTTGATGGTCAAGGAGTGGACCATGTTGGAGGATTTGGTGAGCTGCAGGCCGAAGCGGCAAGCTCAGGGAACAGTTGGTGCTTGGGTGGCCAACTTGTTTGTTCGCTCGAAGCTGTTAGAGTTTATTGTCGCTTGTCAGCATCTTGGGCCTTCTTTTGGCGGTATCAATCTTGAAGATATTAAGGCGCCAGACTGTTTCATTATAGAGAATCGTTTGCGTGAAATTATGGATATCCCTGTTTTTCATGATGATCAGCATGGTACAGCGATTATATGTGTTGCTGGGATGCTTAATGCGCTTCATTTGGCAGGCAAAGATATTAAAAATATTCGTGTTGTTATGAATGGGGCAGGGGCTGCTGGTATTGCATGTCTTGAACTTTTAAAGGCTATGGGCTTACCGCATAATAATGCTATTTTATGTGATACAAAAGGTGTCATTTATAAAGGGCGCAAAGAAGGCATGAATCAGTGGAAATCTGCACATGCGGCTGAAACAGAATTACGCACATTAGAAGCGGCTATGGTCGATGCAGATGTATTTCTTGGTTTATCTGTAAAGGGTGCAGTAACGCCTAAAATGGTTGCATCTATGGCAGATACGCCGATTATTTTTGCAATGGCTAATCCAGATCCTGAAATTACTCCTGAAGAAGTAGCAACTATTCGTGACGATGCGATTGTTGCAACAGGGCGTTCAGATTATCCTAATCAGGTCAATAATGTTCTTGGGTTTCCTTATATATTCCGTGGTGCTTTGGATGTGCGTGCCTATACAATTAATGATGCTATGAAAATTGCCGCAGCAAAAGCACTTGCAGAGCTTGCTCGTGATGATGTTCCAGATGAAGTAGCAGTTGCATATCAGGGTGCGCGTCCATCTTTTGGTGCTAAATATATTATTCCAACGCCTTTTGACCCGCGCCTTATTTACAAAGTGCCAATGGCTGTTGCGCAGGCAGCAATGGATTCTGGTGTTGCTAAAAACCCAATAAAAGATTTTGATGCCTATGAAGTGAAATTGAAAGGTTACTTGGATCCTACATCAACAGCACTCGAAAATATTTTTCAACATGTGAAAAATAATCCAAAGCGTGTTGTCTTTGCTGAAGGCGAAAACCCAACAGTTTTACGGGCTGCAATTGCTTTTCAGCAAAATAACCTTGGTTCTCCTATTGTAATTGGTAGTTTAGATAAATTGATAAAATTAGCCCATGAAAATAAAATCAATAAATCTGACTTTGATTTGCTACAAATTTTTGACACATCTGATGTTAAAAATATGGATGTTTATATTGATTTTCTTTACAAGCGCCTGCAAAGACGTGGCTATATGCTCAGTGATTGTAAAAATTTAGTGCGTAATAACAGGCACTGCTTAGGGGCGTGTATTGTTGCGCATAATGATGCTGACGCATTAGTGACTGGCAAAACTACAAATACAATGATTGCCCTAGATGATGTGCGTTTAGCACTTGATAATATCCCTGAGCGTCAAGTAATGGGTATTTCTTTACTGCTTGCAAAGGGAAAAACAAAAGTTATTTCTGATACGTTGGTTAATGAATTGCCTGATGCAGATGCTTTAGTAAAAATTGCGACACAATCAGCGTATGTTGCG
>CAZEOC010000650.1:0-1636 GCA_964513525.1 uncultured Saprospiraceae bacterium
AAAGGCGAACATAACGCTACGACGGGCGGTGTAATTGATGCAAAATGGGACTTTGGTTACGAAGGTATTTTCCGTGCAAATTCCGTTTTAGAAAATATTTCTAATGTAGATATGGACGAAAGTACGCGTACGGCATTGAGCGCAGAAGCACGTTTTTTACGGGCGATGATTCATGGCGATTTGACTAATCTGTTTGGTGATATTCCTTTAGCGGATAAAGTATTTACTCGCGAAGAAGCATTGAGTGTGGGTCGTACCGCTAAAGATCAAGTTTTAGCCGTTGTTTACGCTGATTTAGATTTTGCAGAAGCAAATTTGGGAATGACGCCTTTCAATGGTCAACAAGGTCGCCCTACAAAGCAATCTGCAATTGCGGTAAAAACACGTCTAAAATTATACAACGGCGATTATGCTGGCGCAGCTCAAGAGGCAAAAAAATTGATAGATATGTCAGCAGCTAATCCAGATGTGATCGGTTTAGTGGACAATTACGAAATGGTGTTCCACCCAGATAACGAAAATAACAAAGAGGTACTTTTTGATATCCAATACACCGAAGGTACGCAGGGCGAAGGTAACTTCATTCAAGTAATGCTAGCACCTGGTCCAGAAGGAAATCCTGGTAGTGGTTGGGGGTCGATTACGCCATTGGATGGTTTGGCAAATGCCTTTGAAATGACGGATGGTATGTCAATTGACGACTCTCCATTATTCAATGCAGATGATCCTTACGAAAACCGCGATCCACGGATGATGGCAAACTTGTTTATTCCAGGTAAATCAACTTGGCGCGGCGAAGTCTACGACGAAAGCCTTTCTGGTTTCTCTCCTTTCTTTGCGATTCGCAAGTGGGTAGATTTAGACGCAACCATTGGTGAAGATGCTTGTGCATGTAACGAAACCAACATGATTTTATACCGCTACTCAGACATTCTATTAATGTTTGCGGAAGCGCAAAATGAATTGTCTGGTCCAGATGCAGATGTTTATGATGCCATTAATTCGGTACGTGCACGGGCGGGTATGCCAGCATTGGCAGAAGGTATGTCACAAGGAGATATGCGCGATGCGATTCGCCACGAACGTCAGGTAGAATTTCCGTGGGAAGGAACGCGCTATTTTGACTTAGTTCGTTGGGATATGGCAAAGGAGAAAGTTCCAGATGCAACTTTGTTTGGCGAATCTCGTGATGCACGCGTATTCGATCCGACTAAGCATAACTTATGGCCAATTCCTCAGAAAGAAATTGACTTGAACCCGAATTTGACTCAGAATCCAGGGTATTAATTTAGGTGGATAAGTTGACTGGTTAATTGAGTCGAATAAAATAATGGAGTAGTTCATCAACAATGAACTACTCCATTTTGAATTTGAAAATGAATTCTTACTTAGTCTGACCTCTGACAATGAAATGGTCTGACCTTTGTCCTCTAACTAAATTCAGCTATGATGAAAATTAAACTTACCTTATTTATACTACTTTCATATTCAATTACTTACGCCCAGAGTGACTTTGTGGATGTCTCTTTCCTCGCGGGTGTCGGTCATTCTTTTCACGTAGATTTAGCCACCTTTGGTGGAGGTGCAGCTGTGATAGATTATAATAATGATGGACTCGAAGATTTATATGTGACGG
>CAZEOC010000651.1:0-1004 GCA_964513525.1 uncultured Saprospiraceae bacterium
CCGCGAAACCGACAGCAATTGGATCCGCGAAGAATTCGAACGCTACCAAAACAACCGCCATTGCGGGACGTGTGACGGTTACCGCCTGCGACCCGAGGCATTGGCGGTGAAAATCGCCGATCTGCACGTGGGGCAGGGGGTGGAAATGTCCATCAAAGAGGCTTTGGATTGGATCGAAAGCGTTCCAGCCCAACTGACAGATCAGAAAAACGCCATTGCGGGCGCAATCCTGAAAGAAATCCGCGAACGTCTGGGGTTCTTGGTCAATGTGGGCCTGAATTATCTGACATTGTCGCGCAGTTCGGGCACATTGTCTGGCGGCGAAAGCCAGCGCATTCGTTTGGCCAGCCAGATCGGATCGGGGCTGACAGGCGTTTTATACGTCTTGGACGAACCCTCTATCGGGTTGCATCAGCGCGACAATGGACGCTTGTTGGAAACCCTGAAAAACCTGCGCGATCAGGGTAATACGGTGATTGTCGTCGAACACGATGAAGAGGCGGTGCGCACTGCCGATTACGTGCTGGACATCGGCCCAGGTGCGGGTGTGCATGGCGGCAATATCATCGGCAAAGGCACGCCAGCGCAAATCGAGAAGAACAAAAAATCCATTACAGGCCAATACCTTAGCGGCAAGAAGAAGATTGACGTGCCGCTGGAACGGCGCAAAGGCAACGGCAAAGAAATCACGATCACCAATGCCACGGGCAACAATCTGAAAGGCATCGACGCCAGCTTCCCGCTGGGGACGTTCACATGTGTGACAGGCGTGTCTGGTGGCGGGAAATCGACACTGACGATTGAAACCTTGTTCAAAACCGCCTCTATGCGGTTGAACGGGGCGAAACAAACCCCAGCGCCTTGCGATGAAATTCGCGGTCTGACCTATCTGGATAAGGTAATCGACATCGATCAACGTGCCATCGGCCGCAAATTCAAAGATTGAATTTGATCCTTCGTTATCGTCAACCACGTAGATCGCGCCCGTTCTGCGGTCGCGCGCA
>CAZEOC010000651.1:1014-1633 GCA_964513525.1 uncultured Saprospiraceae bacterium
ATTGGGCGTACCCCACGATCCAACCCTGCCACCTACACGGGCGCATTCACCCCAATCCGCGACTGGTTCGCAGGTCTGCCAGAGGCGAAAACACGTGGTTACAAACCCGGACGCTTCAGCTTCAACGTCAAAGGCGGACGTTGCGAAGCCTGTCAGGGCGACGGTTTGATCAAGATCGAAATGCACTTCTTGCCTGATGTTTATGTGGAATGTGAAACCTGTAACGGCAAACGCTATAACCGCGAGACGTTAGAGGTGCTGTTTAAGGGCAAAAGCATCGCTGACGTTCTGGATATGACTGTCGAAGACGCAGAACAGTTTTTCAAAGCGGTGCCAAGCATCCGCGATAAAATGACCGCTCTGATGCGGGTGGGTTTGGGCTATATCAAGGTCGGGCAACCCGCCACAACCCTATCAGGTGGCGAAGCGCAGCGTGTGAAGCTGTCCAAGGAATTGGCGAAACGGTCCACGGGGCGCACGCTGTATATTTTGGATGAACCAACCACTGGGCTTCACTTCGAAGACGTGCGTAAGCTGTTGGAAGTTTTGCATGAATTGGTGGAGCAGGGAAATACCGTGATCGTGATTGAGCACAATTTGGACGTGGTCAAAACCGCTG
>CAZEOC010000652.1:0-1632 GCA_964513525.1 uncultured Saprospiraceae bacterium
TCTGACCATAAGCCACTTTTGTTCATATCTATAAATAATACGCCAAATATTTCTTGTGGAGTTTTCATATTTTATTAATCAATTATTATACAGTAATCTATGTTCTGATAAAATTTTATGTTGTTAATTTAGCTCTGTTTGTCAAGTTTTTCAAAACAAATATTGCTATCAGTAGAATTCCCATTGGAATTAAAGTATAATAAAAAGCAGTTTCTGCTCCCATTTCCTTAAATAAATAACCAATAATTCGAGAACCTAAGGTTCCGCCTAAAGCAGAAAAAATTACAATCAATCCAGTCATCGGACTATGCAAACGCTGAGGTAAAGCACTTAAAACAACAGAATTTAGCATTGGATAAATTGGAGCGATAAATAATCCAACTAATGGAAATGCAAAACCTATCAATGGAATATCAGCAATACTATTGATTTCTCCGACATTAGCGTTGATTGTTTCAGGTAAAACGAAAGTAACTAAACTCATCGCTGCTATGATGCAAAAAGTTAATATCCAAACCCAAGAAAATTTTTGGGCAAAAACACCAGCTAAAATTCGTCCGACACCAAGTGAAATGGCTAAAATACTTGCCATGATGATACTAATATTTTGAGGTAATTCCAAAACTCGATTGTTAAATGTCGGTAGCCAAGTCATGATTCCTTGTTCTATCATTACGAATAAGAAAGCACTGCAAACAAAGACTATTACTAAAAATTTGGTCATTAAACCTAACATCTCTTTGATGTCATCAATTAAATTAGTGCCTTCTGGAATCTCTTCTTTTGCAAAATTTACACGTAATAAAAAGAGAAATGAAATGATAGATAAAGCAGCTAATAACCAGTAAACATTTAGCCAACTATTTGGGTCATCTTGATTATTAAAAGCAGGAAAAAGAAAATAAGCTAAAGCAATTCCGAACATAAATACACCTTCGATTTGACTCATTAAACTATTATGTTCTTTTTCTCCATTTGTAACTAATCCTATAGCCGAATAAACGGAAACCTTAATCAAAGCAAAAGAAACGCCGACCGCAGCAAAAAGTAATTGTGCTGTTCCAAATGAATTTCCAAAATACATTGCAATACAAGCAATTGTAACGAAAGCTAAACTTGCTAACATCGCTAATTTATAACCAATCCTTGGTAAAAAAGACGCGATTAAAAAAGAAACAATCGCAATAGGCAAATCCTTGAAGAGTTCTAAAGTACTCGCTTGTATTTCATCAACGCCATAAACTTCTTGAGATTTCAGAATGACAATTCCAACACTATTCAATAATATTGCAAAGACAAAATAATTGATAAATAGCGAGGCTTTAATGGCTAAATTCTTATTCATAACACTTTTGGTTTTAATAATTTGGTTTAACCCAAAGCTAATGAAAAAATTGAATATTCTAAATTAGTAAAAGCAAACTGATTCTCGTTTAACGTTATTTCGATATTCTATAATTCTGAAAAAATGCTTATCATTGTTTTGACTTTTAATCAATTATTTAATTAATTCCAATTTAATGAAAAATCTATTATTAATTCTTGCGTTTTTATCCAGTTTCCCATTATTTATTTCTGCACAGGAAGTTCCTGCACAAGTTCACGAAGATTCAATTGATGCTTTTTTGAATA
>CAZEOC010000653.1:0-1632 GCA_964513525.1 uncultured Saprospiraceae bacterium
ATGTCAAAAAAATTTAACTAGCGCATTCTAAACAAAATATTCCCAATGAATAAAATCATCTTTCTTTTTATCAATTTATGGCTTTTGGCCATCATCAGTTGTCAATCTGAACAAGGTTCTTCGACAAAGCAAACGGAGAATCAAGGTAAACCAATTGCCCAAGTAGAAAAAAAACGCGGGCCAGTTACTGTCTCTGGCAATATAATCAATGCTGGTAATCCGAACATCAAACTTTCTTATAAAAACACGAACCGCAATGGAGTTCTTAGAGATGGTAAATTCGTCATTAACCATCTTATTGACGAACCGGGTATTTATTCATTAACTTATAATGGTCAGAAAATTCCCTTGTATTTGCGACCAAACGATCTTATGATGATAAACTTTGATGCTCAAAAGGTGGGAGAAACTATCAAGTTTTCTGGATCAGATCCTATCTCGCAGGAATATCTATTTTTAAAATCACAAAATAGTCCATTAACCTACGCGCAAAAACAAAAGGCGGCTACTTTATCGGAAGCAGCATTCATGGCACAAACCAACGAATCTCTTGAAAAAGAAAAAGCATTTTTTGAAAAATTTAAAAAAGAACATAAAGACCTTCCCGCAGATTTTAGTTTTTTTGAAGCTACCGAAATTCAATACAATTGGGCAAAACAATACAATGATTATAGTCTTTATCACGCTTTTTACAACCAAGGAGAAAGCTATACACCCAGCTCAGAATTATTGGCCTATTCAAAGGAGTTAGACCTAAACAATGATCAGCTAATGGTCTCTGAGGCCTACCGAAATTATATGATAGCACATGTGGGTCAAAAGGCATCAGAGCAAGTTCAGAAGGATTTAATGAAGGGTGAAAAGATTCAAACCAGTCTACGGGCTTTTGAAATTGTGGAAAAGGAACATACTGCTCCCAATCTCAAAAGCTTTCTACTATATACTTTTTTCAATCAACATCTTCGATCAAAAGGAATCAATGGTTCGGAGGCACTACACGAGCGATTTAAAAAAGAAGTGACCAATCCAGAGTATCTAGCCGAAATTGATGAGGCATTCTCAGCTTGGAAGCATCTAAAAAAAGGGCTACCTGCTCCTAGTTTTGCTTATCCTAATGCGAGCGGCAAAATGGTGGGACTTCCTGATTTAAAAGGTAAGGTAGTCTACATAGATGTGTGGGCAACTTGGTGTGGTCCATGTAAAGTTGAGATTCCTCATCTAGAAAAACTACAGGAGCAATTTCATGATCAACCCGTAGCTTTTGTTTCCATTTCAATCGATCAGAATGCGGAAGCTTGGGCGAAAATGATCAAAGAAAAAAATATGACTGGCACTCAATTATTGGCTGATAAAGCGGGCAATAGCCAGATTTGTAAAGACTATAAAATACGGGGCATTCCACGTTTTATTCTAATCGATCAAGCAGGAAATATTGTGAATGCACAGGCGGATCGTCCTTCACAGGGGACTATGGCTGGGGAAATTGAGGCGTTGTTGAATTTAGGGTGATTTTTTGTTGAATTGTTGATTTGTTGATTTGTTGAATTGTTGATTTGTTGATTTGTTGATTTGTTGAATTGTTGATTTGTTGATTTGGGTCAATCCCTAAAATTAGTTGACAGATTATTTAAT
>CAZEOC010000654.1:0-1625 GCA_964513525.1 uncultured Saprospiraceae bacterium
CCAGCATAGCTGCCGTACGGAGCTTACGGAGTCAGCTATACATTGTTAGCTCTCGTTATTCTTTTGCTTTGTTTATTTTACTTATTTCTATACTTTTCTGAGCAACGATTTTAGTAGATTGAAAATTTTGACCTGTAACTAATCTTCCGTCCACAACATGATAAGCTTCCGCTCTTTCTCCATGACGAAAACTTCCTCCATTATTTTTAATTTCACTTTCAATTATAAATGGGAAGCTCTTATATAATGCTGAACTTTTATTCTCAAATTCTTCTGGAAAGCCATTGATATTCTTGCCTTCCACTAAATATTCATTGTCTGAAGTCCTGATATTAACTATTCCTGCTGTACCATGACATACAGCTGCAATCACTCCATTATTTCTTTCGTAAATATGTATTGCTATGTTTTGAATTTCAATATTTTGTGGAATATCAAATATTGGGGCACTTCCACCTGTGTACAAGATAATATCGTATTCACTAGGATTTACTTCGGAAGGTTTCTTCGTGTGAGATATGGCATACATGAAATCTGAATTATACAATGCGGATATATGAACGCTATCATTAGGATTAATGTATGCCAAAGGAATTTCTCCTCCCTTTGGGCTGATGAAATCTACATGATAACCAGCATTTTGGTATTCAAAATATGCAATCGAAACTTCTGAAAAACTATTTCCAGTTGAAAAATCAACATTTTCTTTATTTGAAGCATTTGATGTTACAATCAACACTTTATTTCCCAGCTTGTCGCTCAATTCGCTTCCCGCAGTTTTACTAATTATCTTCCATCCATTATTCAATTTTTTTAATAAGAGCATATCAATAAATCTCCTGCCAAAGCTTGGAATAATTACTTCTAACTTCGCCATAGCAATACCGTTATATCTGTCAATTGACAATATATTTGTAGTTCTTCCATTGAATTTACCCTCTTCACCCTTTCCAACCATCTCGGCATATTTTTCAATTGTCATAACATAGAGAGGTTCTCCATCTTTATCAAGAAACATCTTTGCCTCAGGAATAAATGCAGCTTTTAGTTTATTAGGATAACTGTAAGAAGTCCCTATTATGTAGTCATTGATTACAGAAATAATTTGTTCGTCATCTGTTTTGCCAGAATCGATTTGACTTTGTCCATTTATTTGGAAAACAGTAACAAATAATACAGTTATTGATAAAATGATTGCTTTTAAGTTCATATTATTTTTTTAATGAGAGCTAACGTCCCGCAACAACTTACGGTGGCGGCTTTTGCTGGCACTGGACGTTTTATGCAATGTTATAGCCAGTTTTATTTTACAGATTCGTAACAATAATATCGTATGGACCAGTTCCTTTTAAACCTGTCTTTGGGTCAATTGGAAACTGTTTTAAAAGTTTCATTACTGTATCTGGAACTTGTATACCAAATCTCCAACCAAAATCCGTTTGTTCTTTTATTTTGACGAAGATATTTTTAACAACCTCTTGTTTGTTTCTATCTGCAAGAACCACAATCTTAGCATCGTAAGCGATAAAAACGAAATATTCCGACTCACAATTTGTATTCTTAGACCAAAGTTTTTCATACCAATTGCCTAACCAATCAAACCATTTACCTTCAGAGATCACTAA
>CAZEOC010000655.1:0-1615 GCA_964513525.1 uncultured Saprospiraceae bacterium
GCGATCGATCCAGGGCAAGAAAAACAATATGACTATTGCACCGCCCATTGCCATAACACCACCCAGCTTATCCGGTACCGCGCGCAGGATCGCATAGAAAGGCGTGAAGTACCATACAGGTGCAATGTGCTCAGGTGTTTTCAATGGATCTGCAGGCACAAAATTGGCGTGCTCCAGAAAGTACCCACCCATCTCAGGTGCAAAGAAAACGATGGCAAAAAAGACTATCAGAAATACGATTGCACCCATGAAATCCTTGACCGTGTAGTAAGGGTGAAATGGGATTCCATCTTTTGGAACGCCTGCAGCGTTCTTGTTTTTCTTGATGTCTATACCATCTGGGTTGTTTGAACCGACTTCGTGCAACGCCATGATGTGTGCAACCACCAGAAACAGCAGCACTAGCGGCACGGCGATAACATGCAGCGCAAAGAAACGGTTCAAGGTGGCATCGGAAACAATGTAATCACCCTTTAACCAAAGGGTAAGCGCATCACCAATCCCAAACGGGATGGCACCGAATAGAGAAATAATGACCTGCGCCCCCCAGTAACTCATCTGCCCCCATGGCAGCAGGTAGCCCATGAAGGCTTCCGCCATTAGTGCAACATAAATGAGCATGCCAAACACCCACAGCAATTCACGAGGTTTCTTGTAAGAGCCGTACATTAGCCCCCTGAACATATGCAGATACACGACAACAAAGAACATCGAAGCTCCCGTTGAATGCATGTAGCGAATCAGCCAGCCATAGTTGACATCACGCATGATGTATTCAACCGATGTGAATGCCAGAGCACCATCGGGCTTGTAGTTCATGGTCAGGAAGATGCCTGTGACGATCTGAATAACCAGGACCAGCATCGATAAGGCACCGAAGTAGTACCAGATATTGAAATTCTTGGGTGCGTAGTATTTGGTTATGTGCTCTTCGAGCAGTTTAGTCAGCGGGAAGCGATCGTCTATCCATCCCATCAGCCCGCCAGACTGTTTTTCCATATTCGCACTCATGCAGCCACTCCTGGATCTTCACCAATGACGACTTTTGAATCGTCAACGTAACGATAAGGTGGAACCTCCAGGTTGGTCGGTGCAGGCACTCCTGAGTAAACGCGTCCAGCCATATCGAATTTAGAGCCGTGACAAGGACAGAAAAAACCACCATCCCATTGGTCACCTAAGTCAGGCGGTGCAATCTCAGGACGGTAGGATGGAGAACAACCCAAATGCGTGCAAATACCGACAACGACCAGATATTCCGGTTTGATAGAACGCATCGCATTTTGCGCGTAGCCAGGCTGCTGCTCCATCTCTGAATCCGGATCTGACAGCCTGTCAGCACTCTGTGCAAGACGCTCTAGTGTCTCTTCAGTACGGTTGACAATCCAAACCGGTTTGCCTCGCCATTCAACCACCAGCAGTTGACCCGGTGTCAGCTTGCTGATGTCTGCCTCGACGGGTGCTCCAGCGGCCTTGGCCCGAGCACTCGGCGACATTGACCCAAGCATCGGCAATACCAGAGCCGCAGCACCAAGTCCGCCTACGGCGGTGGCACTACGCACCAGCATTCGACGACGTTTCGGATCATCGACAGTTTCGGCAACGGACGAATCTG
>CAZEOC010000656.1:0-1610 GCA_964513525.1 uncultured Saprospiraceae bacterium
GATAGAATTCGATGATGAAAAGAAGGTTTTAACAATTACGACGCCTGGTGAAAATTCAATGGTTTTTAGTGATGAAGAAAAAAGCATAACGATTCAAGATCAGAATGAAAATAAAATCACCATGGATTCCGGAGGGATTTCTCTGGAAAGTCCCAAAGATATCAACTTAACTGCGGAAGGAAGTGTGACGATTTCTGGAACAGCAGGAGTGACCATTTCTTCCGAAGCGACGGCGGAAATTTCTGCGGAAGCAAGTCTTAGTTTATCTGGTTTGGATGTGAGCGTTTCTGGAGAAACTTCTTTTTCCGCTTCGGGAGGAGCAGAAGCCAGTTTGACCGCAGGCGGAGAATTAACTCTGACCGGTGCCATGATAATGATTAATTGATTTTTGCTTCTTGCTCCTTGCTTCTTGCGCCCTTTATTCCTTCCTGCCTGCCGGCCGGCAGGCGCGGTCGAGGGAAGCAAGAAGCAAGCGGCAAGAAGCAAGCGGCAAATTTTAACTACAGATTCGCATAATAAATAAACAACTTCAAAAAAATAAAAATATGCCCCCAGCTGCTACTTTAACATCTATGCATGAATGTCCAATGGTGACAGGAATTATACCTCATGTGGGAGGTCCTGTAGTCGGACCCGGTGCTCCCACTGTATTAATTGGAGGTTTGCCTGCGGCACGAGTTGGAGATATGTTAGTCTGTGTGGGTCCTCCTGATACGATCGTTATGGGAGCTCCTAATGTTTTGATTGAAGGAATGCCCGCCGCTTTTTTAGGAAGCATGACTGCGCATGGAGGAACCATAGTAGTAGGAGTGCCAAATGTAATGATAGGAGGATAGATGGCAATAAATGATAAAAATATAACCGGAATTGGATGGTCTTTTCCACCCACATTTGATGCTTTTACCAAAGAAGTACAAACGGTAACGGGCGTGGAAGATATTAATCAAAGTCTATCCATCTTATTTACGACAAAACCTGGAGAGCGGATCTTAGTACAAAATTTTGGTTGCGACATTAATGTGGCCATGTTTCAGAATATTGATTTAACTGAAAAAACCATTTTAGAAAATAAAATTAAAAATGCCATTATAGTTTATGAAGCGCGCATTGTTTTGAATGCGGTGAACATAGATACCAGTCAATTGACTAGTGGAATGCTTTATATTCAAATTGATTATACCATTGAAAAGTCCAATAATAGACACAACATGGTTTATCCATTTTATATCGGTGAAGGGACATTAGTGCCTAGTGAAATGTAAGCGTCAAAGTTTTATATTTTGAAGAACTGCTTTTATACTGCGAACGGGATAAAATTGTGAAAGTGAACTAATTGTTTATTTGTTTAACTGTTTATTCGTTTACAAGCTATACCTGAATAAACAGTTAAACGAATAAACAGTATTGAAAAATCACTTTTTTGCCCCTTACCGTATCATTATTTTATAACATAACCATATTTACGACAGCTATACTTATCTCGTTAGACTTTATTTAACGTTCAGTTATACATAGCCCCAACTGCGACACAAAGATAATGAGACCATCTTATTTCTCAACTGGAACTTTACAAAAGGACAGAGCGAATCAAATGCTTTTGCCTTCTTATG
>CAZEOC010000657.1:0-1608 GCA_964513525.1 uncultured Saprospiraceae bacterium
TTGAAAGTTGTTCTGGGGGAATAACTAGTTACCCTTATGCAGAAAGTTTTGAAAGTTCTATTGGAGACTGGAGTCAAGCAACAACAGGAGATGATTTAGATTGGACCGTTAATACTAACGGAACCCCATCTAATGGTACTGGACCGAACAATGCTGCAAATGGAACATCTTATATTTATGTGGAAGCCTCAGGAAATGGAAATGGATTTCCTAATAAAAGGGCAATTCTTAATTCGCCTTGTTTAGATTTATCTAATGTATCGACTCCAACATTATCTTTTCAATACCATATGACTGGTTCTGCAATAGGAAATCTGGCCATAGAAGCTAGAACTAATAATTACGGAGCTTGGACTACTGTGTTTAGTAGAACAGGGGCACAAGGAACAGACTGGAACATTGCAGAAGTAGATTTATCTAGTTATGCTGGGAATTCTAGTGTACAACTACGTCTTAATACTGTTACTGGAAATAGCTGGCAAGGTGATGTTGCAATTGACGATCTTAGTATAACCGAATCAACCGGAGGTGGAAATACCTGTGAAGCTATTAATTTTAATAATTTTACTGTTAATGCATTCTCTAATCAAGATAATGCAGGAAATTCTTCGATTACTGATCAAGGCACAAGTCTATCTTTATCAAACAATACTTGGAAATTTATTGCAATGGATTATACTGTAACTGCAAATACTATGATGGAATTTGATTTTAGCAGTACATCTGAAGGTGAAATTCATGGAATAGGCTTCGAAAATGACAATCAATTAACCTCTTCCAGATATTTTAAAGTTTATGGAACTCAAAATTATGGCATTACAAATTATGATAATTATACAAGCGGAACCATCACTTATAAAATACCCGTAGGCGATTTTTATACAGGTAATATGGATCGTCTAGTTTTTATTAATGACAATGATGCAGGTAGTGGTAATGGTTCTGTATTTACCAATGTAAAAATTTACGAAGGTTCTTGCGGAACTACATCAATTAAAAGTTTGGCAACAAACTTGGACAAAACATCTATAATTTTAGGAAATGAAGATGAAGACACAGGAATAGAAATAAAGATTACACCTAATCCAACAACAGATCACTTTACACTTCATATTCCTGATGTAACTGAAGAAGCGACTGTATCGATTTACTCGATTCAGGGCGACATTAAATCACAAATCAATTTAACTTCTGGAATACACACGATATCTACCAAAAACTTAGCTCTTAAACCCGGTATATATCTTGTTAAAGTGGCGCATAAAGGCAAAGACTTAGTAATGCAAAAATTAATAGTACAGTAATATCATTTATGTTGTTACATCAAAGTGCCTCGATAAATATCGAGGCACTTTTTACTTTTTAATTATACATTTAAATAAAAAATGGCACGAATACATATTCGTGCCATTTTTTGTGTATCAATTTTTAAGTAATAAACACTATACAATCGCTTTTACTACTTCTTTTTTAAAGTCAATAAGTTGATCAAGATGTGTACACACCGTAGCTACGGCAGGCAAGCCGGATAATCGGTTTTGCTAACGCATACCGATTTCTGGAATGACGATAGTTATCATATTCTTCTGCACGTCATGCTTGCCTTTG
>CAZEOC010000658.1:0-1590 GCA_964513525.1 uncultured Saprospiraceae bacterium
CAGCAGCAACACCAAACGGATTCTGGGCTGCGGTAAAAGTAACCCTCCCGCTTGCGGGAGGGTCGGAGCCTAAGCGACGGGGAGGGGCAAGTCGCTAAGGTAAAACACTATGTGCATAGCAAAAGGGATCTGGATCTGATCTATTGCCGCGGTCTGGCTAGTTTTGCGGCGGTAGAAGTACCTTGTCTATAACGTGAATAACACCGTTGGTGGTGTCTACATCTGCCGATACAACCATCGCGTCGTTGATCATCACCCCTTCTTTGGCATTGATCATCAGCTCTGCACCTTGCACTGAAGCCGCGGATGTTTCTTTGCCGGCTATGTCACCGGCCATAACTTTCGCGGGAATCACGTGATACGTGAGAATCGCTGTAAGTTGATCTTTGTTCTCCGGCTTTAACAGGTTTTCTACGGTACCTTCAGGCAGTGCAGCAAAGGCATCGTCGGTTGGTGCGAATACAGTAAAAGGGCCGTCACCCTTGAGTGTTTCAACCAGGCCGGCTGCCTGGACGGCTGCAACCAGTGTTGTAAATTGACCGGTACTGACAGCGGTATCGACGATATCTTTTTTCATGTCGCCCGCAAACACTGAAGTGCTCAGTAAAAGTGCTGCAGCTGCAATAAACTTTTTCATGTGATAAATCCCTGGCTAGTATAAGAATTAAACGTGCGTTTCCGTAGCGCGATGCGTATCGAAACTACATAAGCTACTACGTGGCGAAGGGGTGGTGGATCACAATAAATCAGCGTTTTTAGAAATTTCTTTTCAACGATAAACAGTTGTTTGTCTTAGTAAAAATCTCATCAAAAGATAGACTGTAAATAGAGATTCTATCTACACAATCTTCACGTTGTATTCACTGCTTTTGGTGGAGTTGTTGGCAAGAACAGGCAAAAGGTGAGTGTGTGAATTGTCTGGCTGGCATTAGTCAGCGACTGCAGTCTTTACGGTTTTGTTATGGCAGCACATAAAGAAATGTTTAGCCGTTTACAATGGATGCTCGTAATGAATCATCAATGCGCCAACGCTAAGCGCTGCGCTTTTTCTGGTCATTGCCGGTATCAGGGACAGTGGTTGAAGTGGTTGAAGTGGTTGAAGTGGTTGAAGTGGTTGAAGTGATTTGAGTGGAATTGCCGGGTCGTAGTCCCGGCGCTGGATCAGTGTTCGAATAGGTACACGGAATTTACAATGCAGAGTTTGGGTTGGATGACATGACCCGGACGGCAACGTTAGCGTTCAGCGTCGCTCATTCAACTGTGACCAGCGATAGCTTTATGTTTTAGATCCGGAGTCACGCTATAGAAATGATCAGTGCACTTGCCAAGCGATCCTATTGGGATGGCTTCCACCGCTAATAGCGCAACAGTAGCGTTAGTTAGTTTGCTGTGCAGATTTTCCCTGCCGGGTGGCCAGGTGCCTAATGGCTACCACGTATGATTAGAAAAGCGCGCGTGTCGGATAGTGGTTGGCTTTTGTTAGACCGGTTGGATGCTTATACGACAAATTGTCGGGTTGCCCGGCGTTCAACAGTGGTGAGTGCACGCTAGTGGGCCGCTTGATAAATAAGGTAACACGGATCGAAGCTA
>CAZEOC010000659.1:0-1590 GCA_964513525.1 uncultured Saprospiraceae bacterium
CCTTATTCATCACATTTTCTGGCTGGATAACTGGAAGTTTAGGTGGCACATTGAGGAGTTGGTATATAATATAAAGGATGATACCTGAAAGTACTGCTAGGGTAATAAGAAGCGTTTTATATCTGGCTAGAAGTGTTGCCATTACGTGTGTTTTTTGCAAAATTACAACTCAAATCTTACAAGAACTTAATAGAATATTTAAAAGTTTCTTAATTGCGCTTTCGCGAAAGCGTAATTCCTTTAATAACCGGCTTCAAAAGGTTACTTTTGTGCGTTTATAATTAGGATTAGGATTTTATGGAATTATTGATACAGATATCTCAATTTGTTTTGTCTATCTCTATACTGGTGGTGCTACACGAGTTTGGTCATTTTTTACCTGCCCGATGGTTTGGCATTAAGGTGGAGAAGTTCTTTTTGTTTTTTGACGTAAAGTTTGCGCTTTTCAAAAAGAAAATAGGAGAGACGGTTTATGGCGTAGGATGGTTGCCGCTTGGTGGCTATGTGAAGATTGCGGGGATGATAGATGAGAGTATGGATAAGGAGCAAATGGCAAAGCCAGCACAGGATTGGGAATTTCGCTCTAAGCCAGCCTGGCAACGTCTTATCGTAATGGTAGGCGGTGTAACGGTAAATGTGTTATTAGCTTGGTTTATATATGCAGCAATGCTCGTGTATTATGGAGATGAGTATGTGCCGGCAGATAGACTTAAATATGGTATTGCCGTAGGAGAGGTCGGAGAGCAATTAGGGTTGCAAAATGGAGATCAAATTCTTAAGATTGACGATAAGAGAGTTACTCGCTTCTCTGATGTGCAAATTGATGTATTGCTAGGGGATGCTGTAACGGTTTTGAGAGATAGTAAAGAACTGACTTTTGACCTGCCTGATGAGGCTAAAAAATCTATTCTGGATAGTGAAGAGCGGTTTATTGAACCTAGATATAGTAATACCATTGGTGTAATTAGTCCTGAATCTATTGCAGATACACAGGGATTGATTGTGAACGACAAGATTGTGGCTATTAACGGAAACCCTATTACACATTGGGTAGAATTTCAGAATACACTTAAACAAGCGAAGGGTAAGGGAATGACATTAACGCTTGATAGATCAGGTACTAAAATAACTAAAGATATTACTGTACCAGTAGAAGATCCACTCGGGGTATATCCATCTCGGGACGAACTTATTGTAAAAGATGAATATGGAGTTCTCGATGCCATTCCAGTAGCTTTTACAAAGACATTCGATGTTTTGTCAAAACAAGTGCGACAGTTTAAACTCATATTTAATAAAAAGATACAAGGCTATAAAAAGGTAAAAGGTCCTATAGGGATTGTAGAGATGATGTCTCCTACTTGGGACTGGTATGCTTTCTGGGGCTTTACAGCGATGTTTTCTGTATGGCTAGCTTTTGTAAACATCTTACCTATTCCTGCCCTAGATGGAGGTCACGTAATGTTTTTGTTATATGAAATGGTAACTGGCAAAGCCCCTAGTGAGAAAACATTAGAACGCGGTCAGATTGTAGGATTTGTCATTGTAATGGGTCTTATGGTAGTGATTTTTGGTAATGACATCTGGAAT
>CAZEOC010000660.1:0-1575 GCA_964513525.1 uncultured Saprospiraceae bacterium
AAACCAGCTACGGCACCAAAAGCGCCAACGTTAACGCCAGCTGTGGCACCGGCCTTGTGCCCGATGTGCAAATGACCCACACCGGCGTTTACCTGCCGCAAGGTGCGGTATTGCAATCCTTGGAAGGGTATCTGCGCAGCTCGTCCTCAGAACTGTCCGGTGTTGAGTTCTATGTCGCCTTCCACACCGGGCAAAGCACCGGCGTTTGGGCCAGTGGCGCTGACACACAGCGGACCCCTGTTGCCACGCTGTCGGGCCTGAGTGTCACCACCGGCCAAAATAAGCTGTCGCTTGATCTGGGCCAGTTCGAGGCCCCCCAAGACGGAGTTGCCATAATCTATATGAAACCGATTGGCACGCTGTCGGCGACCCGGTTCGTCTATGCACAACTGGCCCTCACCTACCTCACGGCCCGTTAATCTACTATAAGCCTGCGTAAATACTGCCCATACCCTGTCTTTTCAAACAACGCCGCCCGCGCTTCCAGCTGGGCGGCGTTGATCCATCCGTTCTCATAGGCGATCTCTTCGGGGCAGCCGGATTGTAATCCCTGGCGTTCGGACAGGGTCCGCACGAAGTTGCCGGCATCCAAAAGCGATCCATGGGTCCCGGTGTCAAGCCAAGCATAGCCGCGACCGATCTTTTGCACGCGCAGCGCGCCCTCGGCGCGGTAGCTTTCCAACAAATCCACAATCTCCAGCTCGCCACGCGGGGACGGCTTTACAGCCCGCGCGCGCACAGGCGCGGTCTCATCGAGAAAATACAGCCCCGTTACCGCGTAGTTCGATGGGGCCACAGCGGGTTTTTCCACGATCGCCTCCACGGTGCCATCGGTGGCAAATTGCACCACGCCATAGCGTTCTGGATCGGCCACATGGTAACCAAACACCGTGCCCCCCTCATCCGCCACATCGCCGAGCACCCGAGGCAATTCCGCCCCAAAGAAGATGTTATCGCCCAGCACCATCGCCGAGGGTGCACCATCCAGAAAGTCTTCGGCCAGCAAGTACGCCTGTGCCAGGCCTTCGGGCTTGGGCTGGGTGATGTAGGTGAGACTGACCCCCCACTGCGACCCGTCGCCCAGTGTGCGCATGAACTGCTCTTGATCGTGGGGGGTGGTGATGACCGCAATCTCTTGAATGCCCGCCAGCATCAAAACCGACAGTGGGTAATAGATCATCGGTTTATCATAGATCGGCAAAAGTTGTTTTGACACGCCGATGGTGATCGGATGTAGCCGCGTACCAGAACCGCCCGCCAGAATGATGCCTTTACGTTGCATGATCTAAGTCCTTCAAAATCGTGTCGAGGCCCGCGCGCCAATCGGGTCGCACAATACCAAATTCAGTCTCTAAATCGGAACAATCGAGCCTAGAGTTCAAGGGGCGTAGCGCCGGTGTAGGGTAGTCTGATGACGGGATATCCACCACCTCTACCCCCTGCCCCGTGGCGGCGAAAACCGCGCGGGCCACATCCGCCCAAGATACCTCTGGGGCGCCGGAAAAGTGATGGGTGGCAGCGCAGGGATCTGCAATCAGCGCATCTGCGATCAGCGCACAAGCGGCGGCAATATCG
>CAZEOC010000661.1:0-1565 GCA_964513525.1 uncultured Saprospiraceae bacterium
TTCGGCATTAATGGTTTTTTTAGATAGATTCCTTAATCATTGTTTAAGCCTCATTTTTCTCTTCCTTATCTGTAGGCTGTCGAAAAATCAATCCATTCCCAAAAGAATCTAAAACAACCCTAGAATTCGGTTGTACTTCTTGTTTCAAGATTGCCTTAGACAAAGCATTTAAGACTTTCTTCTGAATAATTCGCTTAACTGGTCGAGCGCCAAACTGCGGGTCATAGCCTTCGCCTGTTATATAATTAATCGCTTGAGGCGTTGCTGTTAGCTTAATTCCTTTCTTGGTTAAAACACTTTCTAAGCCTTTCAATTGTAACTCCACAATTTGTCGAATATGCTGATTATTCAATGGCTGGAACATCACCATTTCATCAATCCTATTCAAAAATTCTGGTCTTAGAGATTGTTTTAAAACCTCAAATACTAGGCCTTCTGTTTTTTCAAAAATAGCTGCGTCATTTGTTCCGTCTAATCGAGCAAAATTTTGTTGAATCACTTCTGCCCCCATATTGGAAGTCATAATAATAATTGAATTTTTAAAATTCGCTACTCTACCTTTATTATCGGTTAAACGTCCCTCGTCTAAAACTTGGAGTAAAATATTAAACACGTCGGGATGTGCCTTTTCTATTTCATCTAATAAAATCACAGAATAAGGCTTTCTTCTCACTGCCTCCGTTAACTGCCCACCTTCATCATAGCCCACATACCCTGGAGGTGCGCCAACTAACCGAGCTACTGCATGACGCTCCTGATACTCCGACATATCTATTCGGGTCATCATATTTTCATCGTCAAAAAGGAACTCGGCTAGGGCTTTTGCTAATTCTGTTTTACCCACTCCAGTAGACCCTAAGAAAAGGAAAGAACCAATCGGTTTTTTATCATCTGACAAGCCTGTGCGATTTCTTCGAATGGCATCCGCTATGACTTCGAGGGCAGGCGCTTGTCCAACTACTCTTTGTGCTAATTCTTCTTCTAAAGTCAGTAATTTTTCTCGCTCACTTTGCAGCATTTTAGTCACAGGAATACCCGTCCATCTAGCAACGATTTCTGCTATATCTTCGGACGATACTTCCTCCTTTACCAGTTTGCTTCCTTTCTCTTTTAAATCAATCAATTGTTGGTTAAAATCAGCCAACTTCTGTTGAGCGGCAGGAATCCTACCATATTGAATTTCAGCTACTTCCGTAAAATTTCCTGCTCGTTCCAGTTGTTTAGCTTCTTGCTTTAATTGCTCAATCTCATCCTTTGATTTTTGCACACCTAGTACTACTGCTCTTTCAGATTCCCATTGAGTTTTAAACTGATTTCGCTCTTCTTCTAAATTGGCAATTTGTTCGTTTAATCCTTCAATTTTTACGGTATCATTCTCTCGTTTCATCGCCTCTCGCTCAATTTCTAATTGGCGAATTTTTCGTTCCACTTCATCTAATTCTTCTGGCATAGAATTCATTTCCAAACGCAATCTCGCTGCCGCTTCATCAATTAAATCAATTGCTTTATCTGGTAAAAATCGGTCGGTAATATATCGATGAGAGAGTTGGACGGAAGCGACAATG
>CAZEOC010000662.1:0-1563 GCA_964513525.1 uncultured Saprospiraceae bacterium
TGGAAAGACTGTAGACCTAGTCACATTTCAAAACTCTTAAAACGACTGATTTAGCGTTTACATTTGACTTGCTTTTAGACTTGTACATTGTACAAATTTGCAGCAAAAAGGAAATGCCAGAAGAGATTGGTTTTTAAAGAGTACTAAGCAGCTAAAGGTACACCACAATTCCTACACTTTTTAGCACGTTTAGGGGTTTTTCTAGGAATAGGAATAGTAGTTCTAGGTTCAGGAAAGAAACCTAATGCTCTACCAGTACCTTTTCCAGCAGGTCGTAGTGGTTTAACAGGTGACTGTACCTTGAGGAAAAAGGCTAAAGCTTGTTTTTGAGTCTGTCTTTGCGATGGTGTTTTGTGTATATCAAGAGGATACCAAGGTCGAGATTGAGCTTGAATAGAATCTTTAATACTTAAGAGTAGATTCATAGCTAAAGCAACAAGCTGATACCAATTATCGCAGCTTGTAACGTCAGGACTCTTTTGCTTAGTTAGAGCAAGATGCTGTTTCATAAACCTGAAACTAAGTTCATGACTACTACGCCAAAGATAGGCTTGGGCAAGTATCTCAATATCACTTACTGTGTCAGTACTAAATAGCCAAATAGGTTTTTTGAAAATCGGTTGATCGGAATCATCGAGAAATTCAAGTTTTAGAATCACACCATGAATATCACTATATTTTTGATAGTGTAAATCATGCCAAACGCTGATGCGTAAGGACTTATTTTTGAAGGTGATAATTTTCTGTTCAATAGGGTCAGTAGCTTGACTTAATTTGAACATAGGACCATGTTTTGGAGGTCTACCTTTACTACCTTTAGCTTTAGGAACAGGTGGTGCAAAGAATCTTTGATTGCCCTTCAGACGCATAACAACATCGCTATAGTTACAGTCTTGGTAGCCTTTAAGTACATCTTGCCCATGCCCAGCATCAAATACAAAAAGTTTCTTTTTCTCACTCAAAGCATCGATAGCTTTCATATGTTTAGCTGCTACACTTGATACTGTCTCGTTGTTTGCTATTCGTTCAGCTTGAACTACACCCGCCCAACTATTGCACCGATCACTTAAGCGCATTGTCCAGTAAGTATCATGTCCTTTGGCAATCTCACCATTACTCAATTTCTTCTTTACTCGTCCATCTAAAGTCTTGGCATCTTTTCGATTGATAAAAGTACTATCTCCACTATAAACTTCTATACCTGCTAGTTGCTCACAGTGCTCAACACATATATCATGATTTGCTTTTAACCAGAGTGATTCTTTGATTTCTATCTCAGCTAGGCTTTTATATAGTTGTGAATGTTTACGCTTGTATAGCACACTTTCACTTAGCTCTACGATTGAATCTATATGATTCGTACTTGCTAATGCCATCCCTAGTTCTATATAGCTATCGCGTTTATCACCTAAACTGTTGTAAATTGTTTTGAGGAATTGTTCTGTATTCGTCACAAAATACTTGTATCAATTCCTCATCTCTTTCGCAATTCTTTTACAAGATTCAAGTCAAAACTAAAGTAACTAGGTTCATATAGTTATTTGCATAGAGTATGGTTTTGTC
>CAZEOC010000663.1:0-1560 GCA_964513525.1 uncultured Saprospiraceae bacterium
AATGTAATTGTTACTGAATCACAATAGCTGAATGTACACCATGAATTTGATTTGGTTATACAAACATTATATGTTCCAGGAGTATTGTAAGTATGATCTTTTGAATAGGTAAGAGGTGTTCCATCTCCATAGTCTACTGAAAAAAGACCATAGTAATTCATCTTAATACGATTTGGCTGTACGTGAATTGCTTCAAAGGTAGTGTAACAAGGAATTGTACTACTAGGAAGAACAGTAAGACTATCTGTATAAGAAGCTGTACATCCATTTGCATCTTCAAGATAAATTGTTTTAGATGAATTGATATTACCAGCAGATGGATAGAATTGAGTAAAACTTGATGGACTTGAATAGTACGTAGAATTCCAAGATATTTTAAATGGTGCTGTACCGATAGGCGTTGGTGTGTAGGTAACACCATTATTAACTTGAGACGTAGTGTAACTTACAGAGCAATTTGATGGGTTATTACAAATTGAAAAATCGTGATTTCCTAGATAATATCCACTTGCATTGATATTAAAGTAAACATTATCTTGTTTTTTGATTCCAGCACAATTATCAAATACTTTTATTTCAAATTGAACTAGGGAATAATTACCAACATTAATCGAAGAAGAATAATTACCATTATTATCAGTGTAAGCGATAGCATCAAGGTTATAATAACCATTAATATACACTGCTTGATTACTAATAGGAGTTCCTAATAAATCAGTTACTGTTCCTGCAATGGTGACATTTTGAGCATTTAAAGAAGAGAATGAGAAAATAATTAGAAAAATACACAATAGTTTTTTCATAAGGCTAATCTGTTTTATTGGTTTGAAAGTTGAATTTTATAAACGATCAATTTTCAAAATGAAGTTATTTTTTGTTTTTCAAAAGGACACACGAAGAAAGAAGGTGATAGGTTGGGTGAAAAAAAATATTTTTTTAAAAAAAATTATTTTAATGTCAATTTTAAGATTTTTTTAAAATAAAATCTCACCAAAATAAAATCTGTTAAATAGCCGATCCAATAAAATAAATAGGGTAATTAGCTTGAATCTTAGAATAAGTATATTATAAATATATAGATTCAAACGATTCCTATTTTTGAAGGAATCAAAGAATCTGATAATCAATCTAAATGAAGTTTAAGAAGTGTTTTTAAATAAGATAATATTGTCTTACCTTCGCACGGAATTTCAGGAAGATAATTTTCAAATTCATGGATGTGAAAGCACTTAATATTACGTTTTTTCTTACGTTTTTTCTTGGTTTACTATTTGTAAATCCTGTCATCGGTCAAGATGCTGATGCAAAGGCAGCTGCTGAACGTACTGCTAGGTTAGCAGCAGATTACAATGATCAAGTGATGCATCACATTAGCAATGCTAATGAGTTTCATGTTGTTGGTGATATTCATATCCCACTTCCTTGTATCTTGTATGCGCCAAGTAAAGGTTTTGACGTCTTTATGTCAAGCGAATTTGTTCATGGTTCAAAAGCCATTGAAGGTTATGTATTAGACCATGGTGTGGCAATGCGTATTCTTGGTGGAGAAACATTAGGAGC
>CAZEOC010000664.1:0-1560 GCA_964513525.1 uncultured Saprospiraceae bacterium
GTGACAAATTGCTGCATCCAGTAAAAGTTAAATATATAATTATGATGGTTTTAAACTTCAATTGATTGTTTTTTTAATGTAAAATTGTTTACTCATGAAATGGAAGATTTACACGTCAGAAACCAACCGGCAGGTTCTCTCCGTCTTCCCGTCTCCCGTATCAAGTCCGGGACTTTGTCCTGCGAGAAAAACACTTGTCAGAGAATTTTAAAGGAATAAAATAGAATCATGTTTAAGTTTTTCTCCTCCATAAATACTAACAGAGAGTCCCCTCTCTAGGTGATCCCAAATGTAATAACAAAGATGATGAGCCGATAGATAGAGTTTGCTAAGACCACCGCAATCATCACGCCTACGCCGGCGAGAATGGCCCAGTACCAACGGATATCCATAAATTTTTTCATACTGAGGATGGCATAAATCAACGGAATGATCGTCGTAAAAAGCATAAAGATAATATTGGAAATGATCGAGTCTTCTCCTCCGAACAGAAAACTAACCGGCGTACTGACCCAGGATAACATCACCCAGGTGAAAATAAATAAAGAGAAAAAGTGAAAGGTGAAAATAAGACTATCATAATAAAACGGCCGTCGCTTAAAAGCCATTAGGTAGACAAAAAAGGCAATAAGCGGAATATTGATAATCATAATGGATTTAGAAACATTGTCACTCATGTTTTGGTAGGTGATGACATAGCGCTGGAAGTCCATTTCCTGTGTTTCTAGTTTGAGTCTTACATATTCTTTGATCCACTCTCCACTGTATGGCTGGCAACAAATCTGGTCGTACAGAGAAATGGAGTAGTCAGTTAGTGGATTGACGATGAAATAAATGAGGTTGAAGAACAGGAAAAGCGTGACTGGGGAGATGAACTTTTTGCGTTTACCATCCAAAAACTCTAACGTCATGCGACCGGGAAATCGGAAGAGATACCAAGCACTGAGAAAAAAGCGATTGTCAATAAAAAATATATTGGTAAAAAAATCACCAAACAGCCGACCCAATGAACGGTCCGAATTATCGCGGACACGTTGGCCACATTGGTGGCAAAAGTCACCCATGACGGAAGACTTACAATTAAAGCAATGGGTTTGGTTCGTTTCCATATTGAGAGGCTAAAATTAGCAAAATTAAACTCAATATTTAGTGATTTGGGAAAGCATATTTTTATTTAACCCTAGTCTGCTAACTGCAGGTGCATTTTATTTGCTCTGATAGCAGGGCTCGAACCTGCGTCCACCCGGGTAAAGAGCCGGGCGCTCTACCACTGAGCTATATCAGAGTCCGTGATGGGTGTAGGGCTCGAACCTACGTCCACTCGGATGGAGAGCCGAGCGTTCTACCACTGAACTAACCCATCAGTTGTTTTTTGGTATAATTGGTTTAACACCACTTTTTCCAGAAAAATATTTATGTTTCTTTAATACTTTAGCTAAATAAGGATTTGATACGGTTACTCCATGTACCAATTCTGATGTTGGTTTGAATTCGGCAACTCCATGTATTCGTGGTGCAATCCAACCAGATTTTTCAGGGTTTAATCCAGCCTCTTTACAA
>CAZEOC010000665.1:0-1548 GCA_964513525.1 uncultured Saprospiraceae bacterium
ATTCCCGAACCTATAGCAGAGATTGTGTATAATACTCCAATCCAAAATAAAGTTTTTCTACGCCCGATTTTATCTGTCGGAATTCCTCCAAAAATAGCTCCGATAACTGTTCCCCAAAGTGCGGAAGCCATAATTACAAAGCCATGAAAAGTTTCCCCTCTATCCCACAATAATTCTAAAGATTGTTCTGCTCCAGATATTACAACTGTATCAAAACCGAATAGAAAACCTGCTAAGGCAACGGTTATTGACCAATAAAATATTTTATTCGTATTCATAATTTGGTTTTATAAATTTTTATCCTTTTGATTTAGGATAATCATTTGGTTTATTTTATGAATATAGAATAAAATTTAGAAATGGGTTTAGGATACTTTAAGATTTTAGGATTAAATCAAAAAAAAAGGACTTTTTATTAGTTTTCAATAAAAAGTCCTTGTTTGGTGAATAGGAATAATTTTGGTTTTACACTTAAAGATAGGATTAACTCAAAATCAAATAAAGAATCTGTACAAATACGATTTTTGAAACCAAAGCAACTGGAAACATCAAAGCATAACCAATATTTGGTAATTGATTTTCTGATTTCTGTAAAGCAAAATCTAAAATCGCTGGTTGATTTGCTACCATTCCAATTAAAAAAGTGAATGGAATTTTTAATAATTTGTAACCAATTAGAATGGTTAACATTGCTGTTGTTAAACTAATTATCATACCTGCAAGAAATATCAATCCTGCACCGCCGCCAATCAAAGTAGAGACAAAAGTATGTCCAGAACGCACACCAACTGTGGCTAATAACAATATCAAACCTAACTGTCGCAAAGTCAAATTTGCACTATAAGGTAAAGTCCAAACAACTGGTCCAGTTCTTCTCAAAGCACCTAAAATCAAGGCAACAATCAAAGGTCCGCCTGCAAAACCTAATTTGAATTCTATTCCACCAGGCAGTTCAAAAGTTATCATTCCTAATAATAAACCCATCGCCATTCCAAATCCAAATGATAATAAATTAATCTGTCCTAAAGCTTGATAAGAATCACCAAAAAGTTTGGTGATTTGTTTTTCATCTTCAGTTCTGGAAACAAAACGAACTCTATCTCCTAACTCAAAAACAGTACTTCCATTTACTAAAATGTCAATATCACCACGACGAACCCGAGTTACAACAGCTGAATATCTTTCATCTAAATTCAAAGCGGCTAAAGTCTGACCAACTACTTTGGGATTAGAAACAAATATTCGTTTGATGACAAAATCAGATTGGTCATAATCAAATTTATTTTGAACATTGACGCCCAATTCTTCAATAACTCTAAGTAATTCTTCCCGGCTTCCTGAAACTCGAACTAAATCATTTAAGGCTAATTTTGTATCCCAATTCGCTAAATGAACATTTTCATTTCGTTTGACTCGCCCAAATATTATTGACCAATCATTTTGTTTCAATAAATCTCTAACGGAAAGATTTATATATTTTTCATTTGTTATTTTAATGGTAACATTAATAATTTCTTCTGCAATTGGATATTCTTTTCTTAATTCATA
>CAZEOC010000666.1:0-1541 GCA_964513525.1 uncultured Saprospiraceae bacterium
GAGACTGTTAAATAAAGTGTGTCATCAGCAAATTTCAAAAAAAAGTAGAAATTTGCTAAAAACACAAAATAGATGACTTTAAAAAAGAATTCCCAAAAAAAGAATCGTTTTGATGAATTGAGCGATTTTGAAAAAGCAGCTGTTGAGCAGCTACGAAATGGAGAGAAATTAGGAGGAAAAGATGGTATATTAGCCCCATTGATTAAGCGCATAGTTGAAGCAAGTATTGAGGGCGAGTTAAATGCCCACTTGGAGGAAGAAAAATCGGCAGGAAAGACTAATCGCAGAAATGGAAAAACCAAAAAAACAGTAAAGAGCGATTATGGTCAATTTGAAATGGAAACTAGTCGAGATAGGTCTGGTAGTTTTGAACCAGAATTACTCCCGAAACGTCAAACCTTTTTAGGCAAAGGCTTAGATGATAAAATCATATCCATGTATGCCAAAGGAATGAGCTATGGAGATATAAGTGAGCATTTGGAAGACTTATATGGCTTGGAAATATCAAAAGGTAAAATGACTGCAATTACGGACCAAGTATTACCTGCAATGCAAGCTTGGCGTAGTCGTACACTGGAGGCTGTTTATCCAATTATTTGGATGGACTGTATCCATTACAAAATACGGGAAGATGGAAAAACGGTGAGCCGTTCAGTTTATGTCATTTTAGGCGTTACGTGCTCTGGGCAGAAAGATCTTTTAGGCTTATATGCCTCAGAAAATGAAGGCGCACATTTTTGGCTTGGGGTCTTAGCAGATTTGCAAAATCGAGGGGTAAAAGACGTATTAATCGCCTGTATTGATAATTTAACGGGCTTTGTGGAAGCCATTCAAGGCACTTTTCCAAAAACAGAAGTGCAATTGTGCGTTGTACATCAAATTCGAAATAGTCTGAAATATGTGGCGAGTAAAGACCAAAAATCTTTTTTGAAAGATTTGAAAAAGGTCTATCGAGCAAGCACCAAGGATGCTGCGGCTGGAATGCTGGATGAACTAGAGAAAAAATGGGGAGAGAAATACCCAATTGTCATTTTGAGTTGGAGAAATAATTGGGAAGAATTAAGTCAATATTTCAAATATCCACCCCATATTCGACGTATTATTTACACCACGAATACGGTAGAAGGCTTTAATCGTCAACTTCGGAAAGTGACTAAGTCTAAAGGGGTGTTTCCTAATGAACAAGCATTATTAAAAATGATATTTTTAGCAGCTAGGGATATTCAGAAAAAATGGACGACTTCTATTTCTAATTGGGCATTATCTGCTCAAGCTCTTGCCATTTATTTTGAGGATAGAATGAAACTAGATTTGAATATTGGCTAAAATAACAGCATCATTAGACTGCCGCTCTAACATAGGTTTTTTAAGGCATGGGCTAACATGCATAGTTAGTCCAAATGCAATGAGTCATAAGCACAAAACCAACCATCATTTCTGACAGTTGGCTTTGATTTGATTTGACTTGTATGCTAGTCAGCACAGGTTATTCCTTGTATGGTTGCTCCTCAGCATCGCCATACTCCGCTTTACCTGATGGG
>CAZEOC010000667.1:0-1539 GCA_964513525.1 uncultured Saprospiraceae bacterium
TGCGCCTGCGACTGAGCCTGCGACTACGAATGCGCCTGCGACTGCGAATGCGCCTGCACCTGCGCCTGCGCCTGCGACCGCGCTTAAGCCTATGACTGCGACTGCGGCTACGACTGCGAATGCTAATGCGAATGCGACGCTCGAATACTTCCGTATGGACTCATTCGAGCTTCTCGCCCCCACCATCTGAACAAGTCCGCCAATCAGTAATATGGCCAGTACGCCAAGTGTCGCGGCGCGCTCCGGCCAAAAGGCGACGGGTTCCAAAACGACAACGTCGCCAAGTTTTCCGGGATAGCCAAACACCCAAAAACTGATCAGCGCAAATATTGGATAGGCCACCGCAAATCTCAACGCCCAATCATAGTTGCGCCAAGTTGCTGCGCCATAGATCAGACGGGGAAGCGAGGCCGCGCGCCCGACTGGATCACCAATGGATTTCCAAAGCGGGGTTAGGAAAAAGAGGGTGGCTTTGAGGTAAATGCTGCGCCGTTTTGGGGATGAGAAGAGGGATGCAAGCCATGCTCTTGGCCCGCTGTCTTGGATCAACACTGCCGCAACAATGCTCATCAATGCAAAGGTCACGATGATAACGTCTAGCCAAAGCGGCGTGGTTAGCCAAAAGACAGACCCGAAAAGCGCTGCACAAATCGCAATCGTAAAACTGCTTACAGGCTTTTTCGAAACGTCATTCATGCTGTCCAACCTTCATGTCTCGCGCGCACACTGGCACGCAAGCGCATAGGTTGCAAAGCTGCTCTTAGCTATTCCCATTTCCTGTAAAGCGGCTCGCATCCTCGGCCGCTTTGCGGATCGCACCGCTCTTATGCACGGTCTCCATATATTCCGCCTCAGGGTCACTGTCATAGACCACGCCGCCGCCCGCTTGGATGTAGAGCTTTTCGTCTTTCACCACCGCCGTGCGCAAAGCGATACACATGTCCATGTCACCGCCCGCAGAGAAGTAGCCGCAACCACCGCCGTAAATGCCGCGCTTTTCTGGCTCTAGCTCGTCAATAATCTCCATCGCGCGCACTTTTGGCGCGCCGGAGACTGTGCCTGCTGGCATGCCTGCAAAGAACGCACTCAAAGCGTCTTGGTCTTCGTGCAGCTCGCCAACCACGTTGGACACGATGTGCATGACGTGGGAATACCGCTCGACGATGAATTCTTCGGTCGGGCGTACTGTGCCAATCTTGGTGACTTTACCCACATCATTGCGGCCCAGATCGAGCAGCATCAGATGCTCTGCCAACTCTTTTTGATCGGCGAGCAAATCCGCTTCCAAAGCGTTGTCTTCTTCCGGCGTTGCGCCGCGTTTGCGGGTGCCTGCGATGGGGCGGATGGTGACCTCTTTGCCAAACACGCGCACAAGGATTTCGGGGGACGCCCCGACCACCTGAAAGCCGCCAAAGTTGAAGTAGAACATGAAAGGCGACGGGTTGGTGCGCCGCAAGGAGCGATAGAGCGCGAAAGGCGGTTGTTTGAACTCTTGGCACCAGCGCTGCGAGGGTACGACCTGAAAGATGTCGCCTGCTT
>CAZEOC010000668.1:0-1536 GCA_964513525.1 uncultured Saprospiraceae bacterium
GTATAAATAACGCAGTTGTTTTTTTGCTATACGATTTATAAAAATGTGAGTATAGTCGAGTTATATGAACATTTTTTAAAGAAGTATAGTGAAAAAACAACAAGTTAGAATACTTGGATAATTGTGTTCAGGTACTTATTATGAATTATTATTAAACAAAAAAGGCGATAAGTTTGAAAACTTATCGCCTTTCATATACATATGACTACTTCTCTGGTCGCATCTGAGGGAAGAACAATACTTCTTGAATTGAAGATTGATTCGTTAACATCATTACCAAACGGTCGATACCAATTCCTAAACCTGAAGTTGGAGGCATTCCGTATTCTAATGCACGCAAGAAATCTTCATCTAAAACCATTGCTTCATCATCTCCTCTTTCTGCTAATTTCAACTGATCTTCAAAACGTTCTCTTTGATCAATCGGATCATTCAACTCAGAATAAGCATTCGCAATTTCTTTTCCATTTACGAATAGTTCGAAACGCTCAACCAAACCTTCTTTTGAGCGATGTTTCTTCGCTAAAGGCGACATTTCCACAGGATAATCCGTGATATAAGTTGGCTGAATCAAATTCGCTTCTACCTTTTCACCAAAGATTTCGTCCACTAATTTTCCTTTTCCATAAGCAGGATCAGCATGAATTCCTAAATCCTTACATACTTGACGTAAACCAGCTTCGTCCATTTCAGAAATATCAATTCCAGTATATTCTTTGATAGAATCATACATTGATAATTTGCGGTAAGGTCCTTTAAAATCAATCTCGTTTGCTCCGATTTGTGCCTTTGTCGTTCCATTTACTGCATTCGCAACATGTTCCAAACAATCTTCGACCATTTTCATCATCCAGATATAATCCTTATAAGCAACGTAAATTTCCATTGCCGTAAATTCTGGATTATGCGTTCTGTCCATTCCTTCGTTTCTGAACATTTTTGCAAACTCAAAAACGCCATCAAATCCTGCAACGATCAAACGTTTCAAATACAACTCATTTGCAATACGCATATACAAAGGCATATCCAATGTATTGTGATGCGTTTCAAAAGGTCGAGCCGCTGCACCACCATGAATTGGTTGTAAAATCGGTGTTTCTACCTCTAACCAATCTTTGGCAACAAAGAAATTACGCATCGACGTAATCACTTTTGAACGTTTCAAGAAAATATCTTTGTATTGCGGATTTACCGTCAAATCAACATATCTCATTCTATAACGTAATTCAGGATCTTTGAATTCGTCATAAACTTTTCCTTCTTTATCTACTTTTACAATTGGTAACGGACGTAAAGATTTTCCTAAGAATTTTAATTCTTTTGTCTTAATAGAAACTTCACCAGTTCCAGTTGCGAACACTTCACCTCGAATCGAGATAAAATCTCCAATATCTAATAATTTAACTAATTTTTTATAACGATCAATTTCTTCTGGTGAATCGCCTAAATCTTTTTTACCAATATATAATTGAATTCTTCCTTGAGAATCTTGCAACTTCGCAAAAGGTCCTCTTTGTCCCATAAATCGACCTGCTA
>CAZEOC010000669.1:0-1025 GCA_964513525.1 uncultured Saprospiraceae bacterium
GATAAAGCTATCACAACCGTTAAATGTAGAAGTTAAGGTATCTCTGAAAACCCCATTTTCTGTTAAGTCTTGTCCATTAAAGTTGAAGGAATCCCCCAGACAAATATCCTGTTGGATTTGCGTTTGGAAAGTATCTAACACATTTAAGGTTAAGACGATAAAGCTATCACAACCGTTAAATGTGGAAGTTAAAGTATCTCTAAAAGTTCCACTTTCCGTTAAGTTGCTTCCATTAAAATTAAAGGAATCTCCCAGACAAATATCCTGTTGGAGTTGTGTTTGGAAAGTATCTAAGATATTTAAAGTCAAGACGATAAAACTATCACAACCGCTTGTTGTCATTAAAGTATCTCTGAAAGTTCCACTTTCGGTTAAGTTATTTCCATTAAAATTAAAGGAATCCCCTAGACAAATATCTTGTTGAATTTGTGTTTGGAAAGTATCTAAGACATTTAAAGTCAAAACAATGAAACTATCACAACCATTAATCGCCGACGTTAGAGTATCTCTGAAAATGCCATCTTTTGTTAAACTTTGCCCATTAAAGTTGAAGGAATCTCCCTGGCAAATAGCTTGGTTAATCTGTGTTTGGAAAGTATCTAACACATTTAAGGTCAAAACGATAAAACTATCACAACCATTAATCACCGACGTTAGAGTATCTCTGAAAACCCCATCTTTTGTTAAGTCTTGTCCATTGAAATTGTAGGAATCTCCCTGACAAATATCCTGTTGAATTTGCGTTTGGAAGGTATCTAAAACGTTTAAAGTCATAACGATAAAGCTATCACAACCATTAACAGCGGAAGTTAAAGTATCTCTGAAAACCCCATTTTCTGTTAAGTCTTGTCCATTAAAGTTGAAGGAGTCCCCTTGGCAAATATCTTGTTGAATTTGTGTTTGGAAAGTATCTAGGACGTTTAATGTCAAGACGATGAAACTATCACAACCATTAACAGCGGAAGTTAAGGTATCTCTGAAAATCCCGTCTGTTGTTAAGTTTTGTCCATTGAAATTGAAGGAAC
>CAZEOC010000669.1:1125-1535 GCA_964513525.1 uncultured Saprospiraceae bacterium
GACAAATATCCTGTTGGATTTGCGTTTGGAAAGTATCTAAGATATTTAAAGTCAGCACAATAAAGCTATCACAGCCGTTAACTGTGGAAGTTAAAGTATCTCTGAAAATCCCGTCTGTTGTTAAGTTTTGTCCATTGAAATTGAAGGAACCCCCTTGACAAATATCCTGTTGGATTTGCGTTTGGAAAGTATCTAAGATATTTAAAGTCAGAACGATAAAGCTATCACAACCATTAACAGCGGAAGTTAATGTATCTCTGAAAACCCCATCTGTTGTTAAATCCTGTCCATTGAAATTGAAGGAATCCCCTTGACAAATATCCTGTTGAATTTGCGTTTGGAAGGTATCTAAGATATTTAAAGTCAGAACGATAAAACTATCGCAACCATTATTAGCCGAAATAAGCGTA
>CAZEOC010000670.1:0-1533 GCA_964513525.1 uncultured Saprospiraceae bacterium
ACATGATTTAGGTCCTCAAGGTGCACCAAATTCTCCACAAGGAAATGCACCACTTTTCCGTTCATTTGCTCCGGTAAGTGTACCAATTCGTACTTTTCCTCGAATTTCTGATTTGGTGAATAATAGCCAAACTATGGGAGAAATATTACCAGATTACACTCGTAATTTACAATTTCGTTTAACAGCGCGAGATAATCAAGCTGGTGGCGGCGGAGTTACATATGATGTTGTGAGTTTTAATGTTAATCAAAATGCAGGACCATTTATAGTAACAGAACCTAATACAAGCCAAACAAGTTGGATAGAAGGAGCGATAGGAAATGTAACTTGGGATGTAGCAAATACAGATGCTGCACCAGTAAATTGTGCAGCGGTTGATATTTTACTTTCAATAGATGGTGGCTTTTCATATCCGTTTACTTTAGCGACGAATATACCTAATAATGGAGCATCACAAGTTATTGTACCCGTTGGAAGTGCAACTACTCAAGCAAGAATAAAAGTACAAGCAGCAGATAATATTTTCTTTGATATTTCTGATTTTAATTTTACGATTACTGCACCGACTGCGCCAGATTATGTATTGAATGGTGTTGTAACGGAACAAACGATTTGTGGTGGAACTGATGCTACTTTTTCAGTTGAGGTGATTTCATTATTAAACTATACAGATAATGTTGATTTTAGTATAATTGGTTTACCCGATGGTGTAAATGTTACATTTAATAATAATCCTTTTACTCCAGGCGGTTTATTAGAATTTACATTAACCAATACAGATGATGCAGTTACAGGATTATATCCTTTAGAATTAGAAGCAATTAGTAATAGTGGAAATCAAACAATCGATTTAGATTTGACTATATTTTCTTCGGAATCTCCAGAAGTAACGATTATTGCTCCAGTAAATGGAGGTGATGGAATTTCTACTTTTCCACTATTAACGTGGGATGCTCCTGGAGGTGCAACACATACATATGATGTTAGGGTTTCTACTGTACCTGATTTTTCAACTATCTTGGCTTCGACAGTGAATACGTCAAATACCTTTTATGTAGTTGAAAATTTAAACCCTTATGCGGTTTATTATTGGCAAGTAAGAGCAACGAATCAATGTGTAACTGGAGATTGGAGTTCAACGAATGCTTTCAGAACAGCAACGTCTACTTGTGAAGTCTTTACAGGAAGTCAAACTCGTAATATGATTGCATCAATTGCTTTTACTTATAATTCTGCTTTAGTTGTTAATGAAGATATTACAATCACAGATGTAAATGTAAAAGATGTAAATATTTCACATTCAAATATCAGCGATATTTCATTTGCTTTAGAAAGTCCATCAGGAACTGTTGTAGATTTGATGGGACAAAATTGTACAGGAATAGTTGGTGCTACTAATTGGAATTTAAACTTCGATGATGCTGCAATCGCTTCTAATATTAGTTGTGGAAACAATATAAATGCAACTGTAAAACCAACTGGTAGTTTGGCTACTTTCAATGGAGAAAACTCTCAAGGAACTTGGAACTTGCA
>CAZEOC010000671.1:0-1530 GCA_964513525.1 uncultured Saprospiraceae bacterium
TAGCGGCTATTAAAATGGCAACACTAGGGGTGTAACTTCTAGTAAAGCGTATATCACTAATCCAAATTTCAAATTCCAAATTCCAAATTTCAAATTCCAAATTCCAAAATTCAAATTTCGTTTCTATAGGTATCGGGCCTTGGAGAAGACTTCTTTGTTTTCACTTTTAAGCTGTATTTTCGGTATAGATTGACTATTATGAAATACAATTTTGACGAAATCATAGATCGCCGCAATACCAATGCAGTCAGTCTGGGAGGATATCGAAACTATCTTTTTGGAGATAGCGATGAATTTGATTCGGACTATGAGGATGATGAGTTGATACACATGTGGATTGCCGATATGGAATTTGCTGCGCCTCCAGAAGTAGTTACAGCCGTAATAGAAAGAGCGAAGCACGGTATATTTGGGTATTCACAAATCTATGACCCAAACTATTACAAGACATTTTTGAACTGGTCAAAACAGTACTATAATTGGGAGTTTGATGAGGAACATTTGGTTACTTCGCACGGCGTTGTTCCCGCCCTGTTTGCGCTTGTCAAGTATATTTGCGCTGCGGATGAGAAAGTGCTAATTATGACGCCTTCCTATGCTTTTTTTAAGTGGGCAACCGAGGGGGGCGGATTAGAATTAGTGACTTCTGACCTTGTCAATAAAGATGGGGTCTACACTATTGACTTTGATGATTTTCGTCATAAAGCCGAAGATGAGAGGGTACGCTTGGTCATCTTTTGTAATCCGCATAACCCTACCGGCCGCGTTTGGAGCGATGATGAACTCCTACAATTCGGAGAAATATGTTTGGAGAATAATGTGATGATAATTTCTGACGAAATTCATTGTGACCTCCTAAGATCAGGAAAGACCTTTACGCCTTTAGCACGTCTTTTTCCTAAAAGCGATCAAATCATAACCTGCATGGCGCCCAGTAAAACCTTTAATTTGGCCGGTTTTATGATTGCTAATATTATGATACCGAATAACGAATTGCGAGCACTTTGGAAAAGAAAGCAAATACCTATAGATAACCCACTGAGTATAGTCGCGGCCCAGGCGGCTTATTCTCAAGGCCATGATTGGCTGTTTGAACTAAAGGCGTATCTCGATGCGAATTTTGAATTTTTGAAGAACTTTTTAGCACATCATTTACCAAAAGCCAACTTCAAGACGCCCGATGCTACTTACCTCGCTTGGGTAAATATCGGAGCCTATTTGCCCGAGGAGGATAGCTTGACCCTCTTTTTTGCAAACCGGGCAGGGGTAATACTAGAGGGCGACACTATGTTTGTGGCTAATGGAGCGGGTCATATTCGTTTGAACCTGGCGTGCCCGCGAGCACGACTAGAAAAAGGTTTACAACGAATAGCGCAGGCTATTCATAAACAGGCTTAGCCTGCATTCCTATTCAAAAGTAACAGTTTCTAGAACTTCATTCTGTTAACAAATTTTGGCATTAGAACTACGGCATATTTTTTGATTTTAAGTAACTTTGATACTATGGGTTTTTTTGGCAAACGACATCGA
>CAZEOC010000672.1:0-1526 GCA_964513525.1 uncultured Saprospiraceae bacterium
ATCTTTAAGGTAGAAAATTAGAATAGATTTTGTAAGACCTTGAGTTTAAAGCCTCAAAGGAACAATAGAGAAAGCAATTGCCAAGAGTTGAAAATTGTAAAAGAAGTTAAGGAAAAGCAGGATGACCACACTTAGAGCATTTTTTAATACGTTTAGGGGTTTTTCTAAGAACAGGATGACGTGTTCTAGGTGTAGGTGATAGACCTAACTTACGACCAGTGCCATTACCAGCAGGTTGAGGTTGTCTAATAAAGGAACTGAACTTAAGGAAAAAGGCTAAAGCATGTTTTTGAGTTTGTCTTTGGGAAGGAAGCTTGTCTTCCTTTTGAGGATACCAAGGCTTGGCTTCAATCTGAACATGGTCACGAATACTTAGGAGAAGATTCATAGCTAAAGCAACAACAGTATACCAGTTATCACAACATGTAATTCGTGGACTATTATTAGCAGTTAAGGCTAGATGTTGCTTTACGAATCTAAAGGTTAATTCATGGCTACTACGCCAGAGATAAGCTCTAGCGATCAGTACATCAGCTACATCTGTAGCTGTCGTAAAAAGCCAAATAGGCTTTTGAAAAACAGGTTGACCTTTATCATTGAGAAATTCCAGTTTTAAGATACGACCATGAATGTCTGCATAGCCCTGATAGTGTAACTGTGACCAACTGCTGATGCGAAGTTGTTGTCCTTTATAGCTTACGAGTTGTTCTTGTTCAGGGTTAGTTGCTTTACTTAATTTGAAAGCCTCACCGTGTAAGGGATTGCGTCCTTTGCGTCCAGGGGGCTTAGGTTTAGGTGGTGCAAAGAATTTTTGATGCCCCTTAAGACGTATGACAATATCTGTATGATCACACGCTTGATAGTCTTTGAGTACATCTTTACCATGCCCTGCATCTAAAACATAAAGTTTCTTGTTTTCATTTAAACCATCAACCAGTTTCAGATGTTTTGCTGCCATAGTTGTAACTGTATCTGTAACAGCTAGTCGTTCACTTTGTACTACACCTGTCCAACTATGTTCCTCAGCACCTAAACGTGTTGTCCAATAGATTTCATGCCCAAACACTAATTCTTGATTACTTAGCTTTTTCATCACTCGACCTTCGAGAGTTTCGGCTGCTGTTCGCTTGATGAACGTACTATCTCCGCTATAGACTTCTATATCCTCTAAGGTCTCACACGCTTCACTAAATAAATCGTTATTCGCTTTTAGCCACTTTGCTTGATCGATGCTGACTTCTTGTAATGTATCTGATATAGACCCATGTTGTCGTCTATATAGCACACTTTCACTTAGGCTAACTACTGATTCAACATAGTCAGCACTTCCTAATGCTAGGGCTAACTCTATATAACTATCTTGCCTTTTCTCTACGCTATCGTATACTGCCTTGAGGAATTGTTGTGCCGTTTTCATACTTCTGTATTAACAATTCCTCACCCTTACTTCAAGCTTTTTCTAGATCAGGGCTCCAAACTCAAGTAGCACGTAAACTCCGGTACTAAATATCATGGGTAAATGAACT
>CAZEOC010000673.1:0-1522 GCA_964513525.1 uncultured Saprospiraceae bacterium
TTATTAATAAGTTCTGGAACTTATATCGCTATTAATAATAGAATTATTTTAGGATTACATTTCGATACTGTAACTGGTGGAAATCTTCCCGAAATGTATTTAGGCGCTAAGATTGGTGTTAATTTTTAAAGGAAGATATTAGACTTTATTCTAAAATGGTTTTGTATTAGTAATTTTATATTTTGGGAGTTTCAACCTAATAGGAAAAAATTACTTTTAGTAATTTTCACCTAATAGGTTTTAGATTAATTCAAATATTAGAAAATAGAGCACTTAGACTTATTTAGCTGATTTATTTTTATAAAAACATGGAAGAATTAAATCAATCTACCAAAAAAATCACCTGCAAATCATTTAATAATTTGCATATTTCGATATTTAAATTTAAAAAGAAATGATTTGAATAATCTATTATTTGATGACTAATTATTAAATAACGTTCGCTCTATCAAATGTTAAGATTACTCATTTTCAAGTTTTAAAAAATAAAAATCGCAATACGCTAATTAAATTCTCGTTAAATATTAACAAAACGTAATAACCTGCTCATGATACTTTCGTGTAGCAGGTTTTCGTGTTAATAACAACCAAAACAAAATACCATGAAGACAATTAGTTTAATTATCGGCTGTTTACTTTTGGCTTCGGGAACACAAGCACAATTTTCCGTCTTAGATTCTATATTTTTTGAAGAAGCCGCTATTCAATACCAAACTTGGATAGAACAACATGATGCTTCTAAAGCACTTACAGTCAAAGGGTTTGAAATAAATTCTAATCAAGTACAATTGAATTTAGAAACGAATACTCGTACAGAATGGTTAACGATTCGTAATAATTATTTTGATGCTAAAAAACATCGTTTTGGAAAGCGATTATTAAAAGAAATGGCGTTCTATTTTGAAGTTCCATTGGATTCTGCTGCGATTTTAATCACTTGCAAAAACGATACTTATGATATCAATATTTACCAATCAAATGATGAAATAATTGTAGATGAATTATTCGGTTTAGACGTTCGGTTGAAAAGTGTTGTTCCGATTGCTTTTAAAGAAGTTGGTGTCAATTCTGTTGGTCCTATTATTATAAAAAATAAGAGTTTGGCAGATGTTGATTATTTGAAAAGAAGTATTACTGGACATTTCCAAATTCATTATGAAAACAAACAACAGTTTTGGAATAGAAAGGCAAAATATGAAGTTTTAGAATTGGATAATGAGTTTTCAATCGAGGTAACGAATATTTCCAAAGAGGTTTTGGATGATTTTTCTATTGGCTATTTTGAATTTATCATTATTGATGTTTACATCGAACCGAAAGGTCAAGATATTGAAATCATTTATAACTTTCGTGGAAAATATGGTTCGGGAATATTCATTGCTCCTCGACGTTCGGGCTATAAAGATATGAATACTAAATATGAAGAATACGTCAAAAGGAATATTGATTATATATAGTTGTGTTCTAGCTTTTATTTCTTGTGAAAGTAAGTCTAAGAAATTAGATACTTTAAAAGTCGAAA
>CAZEOC010000674.1:0-1506 GCA_964513525.1 uncultured Saprospiraceae bacterium
GCCATCACGTCGCCATTGCCCAGAACCCAGCTTTGCTGACGCTCAAGCATGTAGTCGCGGATCGAACCCCAAGTCCGGTCATAGACCTTCTGTTCGTCAGCGTTGAACGCGACGCCCAAGAAGTCAGGGATCAGGTAGTCGCCTTCGTCATAAAGCGCGATGCCTTCAAGCGCGAACTCGTTGCTCCACTGGATTTCGTAGCCGTAATCCTGGAAGTAACCACGACCCTGAAGCTGTGAGCCAACTTGGTAGAGCGAGCGGTTCACCGGCCCTGCATCCAAGAACTCTTGCTTAAAGATCGCTTTGCCGTCGA
Source organism: uncultured Saprospiraceae bacterium (assembly GCA_964513525.1). Taxonomy (GTDB): domain Bacteria; phylum Bacteroidota; class Bacteroidia; order Chitinophagales; family Saprospiraceae; genus CAWVWD01. Next base: position 314 of record CAZEOC010000674.1, read on the forward strand.
TCATGTCATAGTGCTGACCTTCGACGCCGAAGTTCGCCAAGCGACGGCCTTCTTCAGTAAACCAGAAGTCAAAGTACTTGATGGTTTCGACCAAGTGCTCATTGGTGTGACCAATGGCCCAGCCGTCTGGCTTCACAAGTATACGACGGTGTTCTTCGATCCGACGACCTGATGGGGACGCTGGTGGCGCGAATGCTTTGAACTCAAAGCCGTCGATCTCTGACGACAGGCGGTTATAGCCGGAAGTCGATGCGAACCAATCGTGTGTCGATCCACCAAGGTTTTCTGACAGCAGGAAGTCACGAGCAGAAGAGCCGCGCGTAAAGATCTCCGCGTCGATCAGACCATCTGCATACCAACGTGCAAGGTTTGCGATACCGTCGCGATAGCCGGTTTCGACGTAGCCGTGACCAATCTGACCGTCTTCGATCTTGAAGTCGTGGTATGTGTCAGAGCCATGCGCGCGACCGTCCCAAAGGGTGACAAGGCGGATAACTTCTGGCCACTGACGGGCAAAGAAGGGCACTTCGTCTGCAAGGCCGTTGCCGTTTGGATCTTGTGTTTTGAACGCACGCAGAACGGCTTCGTATTCATCAACTGTTTCCGGCATATCAAGGCCAAGCGCATCTAGCCAATCGGTGCGGATCCAATAAGCGCGACCGTACTTGCCGTCTGGCAGATAAGGGATGTAGTACATCTGACCGTCGGCCGCTTTAACAGCCGCTTCGATGTCTGGACGCTGTTCATAGTATGCCGCGATGTTTGGCGCATGCTCTGCGATCAGATCGTTAAGCGGAATGAACGCGCCTTCGGGACCATATTGGTTCACGAAGTCACGGATCCGGCTAGACCCGACAATGTCAGGGATGCTGCCAGAGGCGAGCATCAGGTTCAGCGCTTCTGTGCGACCTGTGTTTTCGTCCGTGCGCATGTTGGCACCGACGGTGTCGTTGATCAGGTGGATGCCCGTCATTTCACGAGCGACAACTTCCACTGGCCAGTCTTCCTCATAAACTGGATAGCGGGCGTGGTTCATCTGGATTGTCAGTTCCAGTGGCTCATCAACAATCCTCAGATGGCCATCGGCTAGTGCGGGCGTGGTGATTGCACTTCCGGCAAGCAACAGGGCCGCTAGGCTGAATTTACGCATTTGATTTCCTCCCATTTGCGTTTCTTCATTCTTTGACACCCCC
>CAZEOC010000675.1:0-1502 GCA_964513525.1 uncultured Saprospiraceae bacterium
GCTTCTTCTGGTGTCATATTCATTTTTATACAAGCGAGAGATAAGTTGAATGACATTCTACCCGAAGGCGTAGAACCAGGATTATAATCAGAAGCTAAGGCAACGGATAAACCAGCATCTATTATTTTTCGAGCGGGTGCGTATTCTAAACCCAAAAAGAAAGCCGTTGAAGGCAAAATTGTTGGCATTGTATTACTTCCTTTTAGTGATTCAATTTCTGCTTCACCAACACATTCTAAATGGTCTACTGAAACGGCATTATTAGCAACACCAACTTGAACGCCGCCAGAATAATACAATTCATTTGCATGAACTCTTGATTTTAATCCCAATTTAGCAGCAGCTTTTAATATTTCGTCTGTTTCTTCTACCGTAAAAAAACCTTTTTCACAAAAAACATCGCAATAATCTGCTAAACTCTCTGCAACTACTTTTGGTAACATTTCATTAATAATCAAGTCGATATATGCTCGACGATTATCTTTATATTCTAATGGAATTGCATGAGCACCTAAGAAAGTTGTTTTAACAGGAATCGTTGTATTTTCTTTGATGCGTTTCGCAACTCGCAACATTTTCAACTCGCTTTCTGTCGTTAGACCGTAACCGCTTTTTATCTCTACCGAACCAGTTCCGAAACCAATGATTTCTTCCAAACGAATCATGGCACTTTCGTACAATTCTTCCTCAGAGGCATTTTGTAATCGCTTTGCTGAATTATGAATTCCGCCACCTCTTTCCGTGATTTCTTCATAAGTCAATCCATTAATTCTATCCACGAATTCTTGTTCTCGGCTACCAGCATAAATCAAATGCGTGTGTGAATCGCACCAAGACGGAAACACCATTTTCCCAGTTGCGTCTATTATTTCGGCTGCTACTTCTGGACAGTTTTCCATTGTTCCAAAATCTTTAATTCGACCATTTTCCATTAATAAAAAAGCATTTTCAATGGTTGGTAATTCTTTCATTGCAGCACCTTTTATGGCTTCTGTTGGCGAAGTTTCTCTGACTTGAACTAAGGATTTAATATTTTTTATTAATAGCATTTTTTAGTATTAAATATGAAGTATTAATTATTTTGATTACAAAGGTAAATGTTATTTTATAAAATGATAATAGGAGTTTTAAGTAGTGAACTTTTTTGCTCAAATAGAGCTTGAAAGTATAGATTGATTAAGACAAATTAATAAACCTTCCAGTAAATGATTAAATTAAAAAAAGGAAAGTATTATTTAATAGAATATTCAAGAACTCATAATCAAATTTTATTAAGAAATTATGAAGGAATTAAAGTAAATCATGACCTTTTATTTGAAGGTGTGAGTTTTATATCTGTCAGTATGAGTTTTGAGTTGTTAGAGTTAATTATTGAAGAAGGGACTAAAAAAAGTGAACCAAAGTTTAAGGTTACACTTAAATGCAAAGAAGCAGAATATTATATACACTGTTTCAGAGTCAAATATCAACAAAATGATTTTCATTCATCTCAAAGTAGTATT